>CALJVJ010000093.1 GCA_937974625.1 uncultured Saprospiraceae bacterium | reverse complement strand
ACTTTCTATTTGTTAACTATTTTGAAATTTTTAAAACTACCAGCCTTATCTGTCAATCTTAAAAAATACGTGCCTGCTGGCAAATCTTTTAATTCTACTTTGTAGGGTAAAGTGGCTTTACCGTAATTTCGAATTTCTTTACCCAACAAGGAATAAAACCCAATTTCCATTTCAGTAGAAACGCCATTTTTAGCTTCCACAAAAATAAATTCAGTAGCAGGATTGGGGAATATATTCAAACTCAAATCATTGATACTAACCTCGGATAATGTAGTAGATGCTCCATTTTTAGTAGCCGTTGGTGCTTGATTGACAATGATTTCTTCTTCGTGCATATTTTCAAAAATATTAAACCAAGTTCCTCCCCCATTGCGCATAACTTCCATGATACGAGAAATGCTGCCTAAGTCGATTTTTCCATAAAGGGACGCAATGACAAAATTTTCATCTGCACTAATGACTGCTAAAAATTCTTGAATAGCCATTTCATCTTCTCTAATCAAAAATCGGACATTTTCTGATGCTGTTTCTAAGACTACTAAATCTTCGTAATTGCCATCACTATCCAATTTACCCATCGCTTCCAGGTAATATTCTCCGCCTATATCTGTTTTTCTATTTGCTAAGACTTTGATACCTTCAATTTCTGAAAGCGCATCTAGTACTCTTTGTTCTTCTGCGTCCTCTGTTTCGATGTCTGTAAATAATTCAAATGATTTCTCGGTAACTTCAAATTTTGTAAAGGCAGGGTTATCTAAATGTGCCTTAAAATAACGGTCGATTGCATTATTCTGAGCGAAAATTCCTATGCTGAATAAAGTCAATAATCCTAAAATGGTTGTTCTTTTCATGATTTGGTGATTTAAAAATTTAATCGGGTGATTTAATACAAGTTGTCGGTTATATTATAAACGCGATAAAAATAACTTCAGATTCTGTTGAAGAAATAAGATAACTAAACGGTTCACATTAAGTAGCTTAACTTATTTCTTTGACTCAGAAGAATCTGAAGGTATTTTTATCTTACTACTAAGGTATTCTAATGAACAACAAAATAATCAAATATTTAATTTTCTGTAAATCAATATTTTGAACCAAATTTTAGCTTTAGGAGTTGACTAGATGCCCTTTTCTTTTTTCTTCGATAAAAAAGAAACAAAAAATCAAGTCAAAAAAAACTCCTCCGTCAAACAGTTTTTTGACAGGCAGCCGCCACCTTTTCTAACGTGTTCCCAAACGTGGGGCTTAAGCTAATTATAAAATTCTAGCTTTCATTAAAATACATATTAATCATTTTTAGTCTTCAGTAGAATACTACTAAGGTAGAAATTCGTCAATTTCTATCTTTAATTTTGGTCTGCGTCTCTTCAAATTTATCTAAAGGCAATGCTACTTTTGATGCTTTATTAAGTTTTGCTGAAACCAATAATAAAGCCTGTTTAGTGATTTCAAATGCCTTTTCTGGGTCTTCTTCTAAGGCTGCTAATTGGGTTTCTTCGGTTGTTTGTTCTAATGGTTGATATAAAAAGTACATGGATACACAAACCAAAACTGCCGCGGCAACTCTTAACAGCATTCTTGGATGCAACTGCCTTACAGGAGTACTTTCTTGCTTGATTTTAGCCATTAATTCGGCTTCAAAATCTGCACCTAAAGACATTTTAGAAAAATCTCTAATTTGCTGAAAGTGCGTACTTTCCTTCACCTCAAGGTGTGACAAATTGCTTTTCAACAATTCCTTTTCTTCCTCTACACTACTCTCTCCTTTCCAGTATTTCTTAACTAATTCCGACTGATTTTTAGCCTCCATAATTGATTAATTTGCCTAATTTTAATTTTATTTTTTGCCTTGCTCTAAATAAATTTACTTTAACTTGACTATCATTCAAATGAAGCATTTCTTTTATTTCCTTGTTACTATAGCCTAATAAATCCCTCAATCGAAAAATTTCTCGCTGCTGCTCCGTCAAATCTTTCATGATATCATAAATAGCAGCAACTAAGTCCTTTTCTTCTGCTAATCCTTCGGGGTTCAAGGTGCTGACAAATTGATTGGCGGCATGTTCCAATCCAACATTTTTTCGATGCGCCATTTTTAATTTATCTAAAGCTTGATTCCGAGTCACTCTAATACACCATGCCTCTTTGTTCTCTATTTGATCTAACTGCTCGCGTTTTTTCCAAATTTTTATAAACACTTCTTGCACAATATCTTTCGCTAAGTCCACCTCATAAACCATACTCAAGGCATAGCGGTACAACTTGTCTTGCAATGGTAATATGTCTTTTTGAAATTCTTCGGTGCTCATATTTTATGGAAGACGATTGAAGTTAGGTTTGGTTACAGAAAGAGAAAGAAGGTGCAGACGCTGAGGGGTGGATGAGCGAAAAGGCAATTAGGATTTCTGGGTTAAAACTCGTCCATAGTAGTTATAGTGACAAATTTCAACACATTGATTGTCAGTTAATTATCAATGCTATTATTTTAACAGCTCAATTTTTCCTATTTTTTGAAGTTAAAAAGAATATCAAAAAATTATTTTTTATTATATTTATTTTTCTTACCACATAAGTACTTATGTGGTAAGAAAAATTTACACAACTCTTCACTTTTGCATTAAAATATTACATATTACCAGTTTCAAACTAATCATCCACCGCTTGCATTATCAAATTCTTAAACCGCCAAGTTGAATTATCTACACTCAAACCTTGCGTTTGCTTCATAATAATGCCAATTATATCTTCTTTCGGGTCTGCAAAATAGTTCGTATTAAAGTAGCCACCCCACCAAAAGGAGCCTTCACTGGCATTTCCGCCCTTAGCAGCGCCTTTATTTCCAGTAAGGCCAAAAGCCAAGCCATAAAAATTTTCATCACCCCATAAGTCTCCAATTTGATTACTTAAAATGATTTGAACAGTAGTTCTACTTAATAGCCGATGCCCGTTTAATTTTCCTTTATTTAAATACATTTGTAAAAAAGTCGCATAATCTTCCGCAGTACTAGACAATCCTGCCCCCCCAGAAAAGAAAGTCTTGGCTCCTTTTTTGGGATAATCTGGGTCATAAAAAGTAGTTGGATAATTTTTCCACTGCCCATCTTTTGGATATTGAACGGGTACTAATCTAGAATGCAAATTATTTGGCAGATAAAACCAAGTATCGGTCATGCCTAAAGGGTCAAAAATTCGGTCTTTTAAAAATTTATCAAAAGGCATACCTGACATAATTTCTATAAAATAGCCTAATACATCTAAGCCTTCACTATAAACGTATTTTTCTCCTGGATGATGATGCAAAGGAAGTTTAGCTAATTTTAGCACACTTTCTTTGATAGTTACTGGCATTGTTGAATATAAATCAGTAATTCCAGCCTTGTGGTACAACATTTTAAATCGTTCATCACCATCAATAACACCATAGCCAAGTCCTGAAGTATGCGTTAATAAATGTCTTATGGTAATTTCTTGTTTAACAGGTTCCGCCACAAAAGAAGTATCCGAATACTTAAATCGGGTTAACACTTTTTGGTCTTTAAATTCAGGAATGTATTTAGATATCGGGTCATCCAATTGAAATTTACCTTCTTCCCAGAGCATCATGACCGCTGTAGAAGTAATAGCCTTAGTTTGAGAGGCAATTCTAAAAATATCATTGGTTTCAAATGGTCGATTACTCGATTGGTCGGCTGAACCAAATGCCTTATTATAAACGATTTTACCTTTTCTAGCAACCAAAACTACCATACCAGGTACTTCCTTATCTAAAATCGCTTGTTTGCACATAGCATCGATTCTAGCTAATCTATCTGTGGACATACCCACACTTTCAGGCGAAGCAGGTATTAATGGATTAGAAGCAGACTGTGCACAAAGGTTTACAACAACAAAAAAACTAAATAGAAGGCTTAAATATCTCATTTTAAAATAATTTAGAATTTAAAACTATAAGAAGGTTTAAAAAACAAAGGCAATATTTCATTTATCGCAGGTAATTCATTTTATTTGAGGTGAAATTATCAGAATATTCTCTGTTACCAAAAATTGTTTATGAAAAAGCCCACAAATGTGGATGAATACATCCTAAATAATGAAAAATGGCAAGAAGGATTGGTTTATTTAAGAGAATTAATGCTATCGACGGGATTAGAAGAAACCATTAAGTGGATGTTTCCAACGTATATGTTAAAAGGAAAAAATGTGGTGGCATTATGCGCATTTAAAGATTATTTTGGCATTTGGTTTTTCCAAGGCGGAACTTTATTGGATGAATTAAAAGTGCTGACCAATGCTCAAGAAGGAAAGACAAAAGCTATGCGGCAATGGCGATTTAAAAGCATTAAAGAGGTAAATCAAGACCAAGTTATCACTTATGTCATGGAAGCCATTCAAAATCAAAAGGATGGAAATATAATAAAACCCTCAACTACTAGAAAAACGCCAAAACCATTAATCATTCCTATAGAACTGCAAGAAGTCTTTGATGAAAATCAATTAGTCCTTCAACATTTTAATGAATTTAGTTTATCCAACAAAAGAGACTTTGCAGATTTTATTAGCAATGCCAAACGGCAAGCAACCAAGGAAAAAAGGTTAGAAAAAATCATTCCTATGATTCTTCAGGGAGAAGGCTTAAACGATAAATATAAAAAATGAAAAAAATAATTGTGTTTCCAGTTATGCTACTTTTATTATTGAGCAGTTGTGAAGAAGAAGGACATCATCATAACGCTTCTAAAGAAATGATAAATGAGAAACCAACAATCACTCATTTTCTATCTGAAAATACCAAAAAAATGGACCTTCCCTTCTCTGATGCGGTTACAGTGGATAATATGGTTTATCTATCTGGTCAACTAGGAAATATTCCAGGGTCCTTTACATTAGTGGATGGGGGCATTCGCGCAGAAGCTAAGCAAACTATGGAAAATATCAAGTCTACTTTAGCAGCTATATCCCTCTCTATGGACGATATTGTAAAATGTACCGTATTTATAGAGGATATAGAAGAATGGGGTGTTTTTAATGAAGAATATGTGAAATTTTTTCCAAATAAAAAGCCTGCTCGAAGTGCACTAGGAGCAGATGGATTGGCATTAGGTGCAAGAGTAGAAGTGGAATGTATTGCTTGTAGGAGGAAATAAGGAAATATAGGTACAATAAGGATTATGAATTTATCAAAATTATCAGATTTTATACAAAAAAATTGGATGTTGAGTAATATCAATCTCCAATTATTACAAAACAAAGGAGAAAGATTTGTCTATAAACTTATTGCTGAACAAGGTACTTATGTGCTAAAAATTTCAAACCTTGCAAAAAGTCACGAAGAAATGATTCGTGATTTATATATTTTTGATGGAGGACAAAAACAAGGTTTTCTCAATGTTCCGAAATTATTAAAAGCGAAAGATAATAGTATCATCATTTCTTATGAGAATAGGTTTGGATTTATAATGGACTATATTGATGGAGGAAGCCCTGATGATACAAAAGAAGATTGGGAAAAAATTGCAATACTTACCGCTCAATTGCATGAAGTTAAACATTCTGAATATTTTAGTAACCTAACACTAGATGCAGAAAGAGTATGGATAGAGGAGCAAGCTCAAAAGCTGTCGTTTGGTGATGCATACAAACATCTATTTGATAAATTAATTGATTTTTCCCAATTCCCGCAAACATTTATTCATACGGATATTGGATTACATAATTGTGCTAAAAATAGAGAAGGGGAAATATTTTTTCTTGATTGGGACGGAGCCGGTATGGGTTCTCGAGTACTAGATATTGGGTTTCCACTTATCTCACAATTTGTAAAAAGTAATTGTTCTATCAATGAAGAAAATATCAAAATATTTTATAAAACTTATTTTGAACGGACAAAAATTCCTGTACTCAGGGAAGAAAAGGAATCCATTTTTGATGCTTCGCTTTTCTTCTCTCTTATTTATGTACCTTATGGAGATATTTACAAAAATTGGGAAAAAGTGAAGTATGCAGTGAAAAATAAAGATTATATATTATCCTTAATACTTAACTAGAACCTTTGCTTTTTCTGATACGATTAGTAGCGATATCCCTTAATCGTATCTACAAAAACACGAACATTGTCTAGTGGTGTATCAGGATAAACTCCATGCCCTAGATTAGCAATGTGATTACTGCCAAAATCTCGTACCATTTTAAGCGCCGCTTGAGCAACATCTTCAGGTTGACCATATAATTGACAAGGGTCTAAATTACCTTGACAAACTTTGGTATGTAAAATAGATTTTGCATAAAAAGGAGACGTATTCCAATCAATTCCTACCACATTACAATCTACTTGTTCTAAGTCTGCATAGGCATACCAGGCATTTTTGGCGAATACTGTAACTGGTACATTGTCTATCGCTGAAGCAATTTGCTTAATATACGGTAAAGCAAAAGTACGGAATTGTTGAGGCGATAAAATACCTGCCCAAGAGTCAAAAATTTGAATCAAATTAGCTCCACTTTTCACCTTTAATTTAAGATAAGCAATCGTTGTATCTGTAATTTTTTGTAATAACTGGTGCGCTAAAACTGGCTCTTGGTACAAAAACTTTTTGGCTTTTGAAAACGTCTTACTACCCGACCCTTCTACCATATAGGCTAATATCGTCCAAGGTGCACCAGCAAAACCTATTAAGGGGACCCTACCATCCAATTCTTTTACCGTAATTTCAATAGCGTCAAAGACATATTTTAAATTTGCTGCTGCGGATTCCCCAGCAACCAATTTTGTTATATCTCCTTTATTTTGAATGGTTTGTGGAAATAATGGTCCCTTTTTCTCTACCATTTCATAGGTCAATCCCATCGCCTCTGGTATTACCAAAATATCTGAGAATATGATAGCCGCATCAACGGCTAATTCATCAACAGGCTGTATGGTTACCTCCGCTGCTAAATGTGGCGTCTCTACCAACTCTTTAAATCCACTTAATTTACCTCTTAAAGCCCTATATTGTGGTAATATTCTACCAGCTTGTCTCATTAACCATACTGGAGGTCTTTCAACGCTTTCGCCCAATGCGGTTCTTAACAATAAATCATTTTTCAATTTCATGGCGCAAACTTAAGAACTGTTTTGATAATGTATCTATATTTTTAGGTCATTTTTATTCAACAATGAATAAAATGTACTTTAAAGAATAAGAAGGTAAAGAAAAGTAGTACTATGGGTCGATAGGAAATCTAGATTTAGGAAGGAAATTAATTGAATGAAATATTTATAACGAAGAGGTAAAATTAATCAGAAATTTAAACCTGAGTAAAATTTAAATCTAGAAAGGTATTAGAAAAAATAGTTTAAATTATCCTAATGATAAGATTAAATCTTTGGTCTTTATTAATAAACAATTGGTTTTCAAAAAAGCTAGCTAGTCCTATAGATATTCTTTCTTCACACCATTAATTACAACCTAATTCTTCTCTTGATGCATTATCATTATTAGGAAAGCAATTACCTGAAGGCAAGGAAGTAGGAACATATCTATCTAAATCAGGGTCTCTAAGACTTTGTTCCAAAAAGAGGGTTAAATCGTTAACCTCTTGGTTTGTTAAATAAAGTGGTCTAAATTGACGAGCTATATAATCGGTAGGTACATTAGGGTTTTCTGGGATTCCTTCATTGAAATATTCTACAACCTCATGTAGATTAGTTTTACTACTTCCATGAAAATAAAATGGAGCGTCTCCTAGGTTATATAATTGGGGTATTTTAAACTTAAACATGTCTTCCTGTTCTCCTGAGTACTCTCCTCTCCCAAGATTCCTAGGGTCATCAGCTGAAGTATTAAAGGAAGATTCAACTTCATACAAATCTTTAACACCAAGAGCATAAAATTCATTAGCTCCAAGGTTTTTATTTTTATGACAATTATAACATCTAGCTTTTCCAAAGAACAAAATACCTCCTTTCTTTTCTTGTTCGTTCATGGCATTCCTGTTTCCTTTTAAGAATTCTTGAAAAGGCGCTTTATTGGTTATTAAGGTTCTCAAGTAGGCAGAAATAGCAAATGCAGCTGCTTTTTTAGAGTATTTTGCATTTATTGGCCAATCAGCGAAGGCTGCATCAAAATAGCTACGATAACCATACACATCCAATACTTCTTCGGTAATATCCATTCTGTGTGTTTCCAAGCCTTCAATGTTTTGACTTTCTAAAGCAGCAAAACCTTCTTTATTCACAGCTAATCCTTCATCAATTTCCCAACGTTCCTCTGTACCAACGTTTACTCCTTGACTGCCAAACCTTCCATTCCATGTCGTATTTTCAACATAAGCAACATTTAGTACACTGAGTGGTCTTACCCCTTGTACATCCAATTCCCATTCTTCGTAAATCTGCTGCTTTGTTCTTCCTTCCCCATTATGTCCAAAACCTAATCCTCCGTCTGCCACCCCTTGCGCACTACCTGGTCTAAACCCCGCACTAGGTACATGGCAAGTAGCACAAGAGTAGGTTCCTTTCGCATTGGGATAAGCTGGATTATTAGCAATTCCTGTTTCAAAGAAAAGTAATTTCCCCAATTCTACTTTTGCATTAGTAATTGGATTAAGTGGGTCTTGTGGTATAGCAGAAAAATCTGCTGTTTCAGGTAATTTGAAAAAGGAAGGGTCTCCATCTTGTGCTGCTTTAGCCAAGGCAGCCTCAAATTGAATATCAACTTTGTCATTTATATAAATTTTATCTTGGTTACAAGACAAAATTGCTCCTATAAAACATAATAGGAAAAGTGTAGAAACTCTCATTTCAGTCTAATTATCATGGTATAATCTGGAGGGATTTGCTATTTTGTTGTAAGGGGGAAGAAGTCAACAAATTATCTATGCTAACATAAATAATTAAAATAAAGTAAAATTAAAATGGGAAGTAAAATTTCTCTAAAAGATAACTTTAGTGTTGTTTATTGTAGGTGGGTTGTCACAAATTTAAAGGCTTCTAGCTTTTAATGCAACTCTATAAAAACAGTATTAAAATAAACACAGATTAAATACTACGTAAAATATTGACTAATAGTTATTTACACTTTAAAACCTTACTCACATATTTATATCTTACATACTATTTTTTAATGCTTAATTTTAGAATGATTTTAAAAAAAAATTAATTCCAAAAAATTAATTCCAAAAAAGAAATCCTTCCCATTTTGTGACAGCATAAAACAGGACGTTCTCTACAATTGCATTTCTTGCAATTCATTACAAATAAGAAATTTCATAATATTTATTTTATCACCTTTGAATTTTTATTTATCCACACAAACCAACAGCGTTCGTTAATAACTTTTCTGGAAAATCATTTGAAAGTAATGTATCTTTATATCATGAAAATCAACTATTCGAATAGCCCCATTTTCTAAAAATTTAACTTAAAGATTAGACTCGCTTAGACCAAGATTATTTTGATGAATTATTTCAGTATTGTGCAGTCACAATACCTTGTAACCCTATTTTTTCATCCACCAAAACGTTGACCCATGCTATCTTTAAAACTACCGTCTACACTAAAAGTCAAAAACACTATCTTTCTCACTATCAACTGGTTACAAAGTAATTGGAGCAATATATTTTTGTCCAGTTTACTAATTTATTTACTCGTTTCAAAAAATATCACCTTACAACTTAGTTTAAATAATGATTTATTTCCTTCTTTAAAGTCGCAACCTAACAAAAGACCTACTAAAACCATAAAACCAACTACTGCAAGTTTATCTGTTGTAAATACCAGCATGACAAATGAGCAGAAAAAACAAATTGCTTACGTAAAAAGATTTGCAAAGGTAGCTCAAGGAGAAATGCAGAAATATGGTATTCCTGCTAGCATTACCTTAGCCCAAGGATTATTGGAAAGTAATGCAGGAAAGAGTCCTTTGGCAAGTAAAAATAATAATCACTTTGGTATAAAATGTTTCTCAAAAAAATGCAGAAAAGGGCATTGCAGTAACTTTACAGACGATTCCCACAAAGATTTTTTCAGAAATTATGATACCGCATGGGAAAGTTATAGAGCACACAGCGAATTTTTACAAGGAAATCGGTATAAGCACCTATTGAAAGAAAATAATTATAAGACTTGGGCTAATGGGTTAGTAAAGGCTGGATACGCAACCGACCAAGCTTACGGAAAGAAATTAATTAATTTAATTGAAGGGTTAGAACTATATCGGTATGATGAAGTAATATAAGTAGCTATAATTGTCAAATACCAGTTGTCAACTTAATCGACAACTGGTATTTGAATGATTAATTAGCTTTAATACCTACTTTCTCAAAAGTCCCATCCGTAAAGGATTGAATTGCACGATTTACCAATTCATCCTTTTCGTTAAGAATAGAAAAATAATCACCAATTTCCCAAATTTGAGGAGCTAGCCAAGCTTTTATTTGAGTCATCACATGAGGGGAAACACCTTGGGTAAGCACATTCGTCACCAAATCCTTGTCGTCAAGGTTAGCATAAATAAATGCTTCAAAATTACGTCTAATCCCATCATCGTCTACCGTGCTGTAACGAAATTCATTTCCACTTTTATAAGTATATAAATAATAGGGTCGAAAAACATCCGCGTGATAAACGACAAACTTATAAATAATTCTTAGTTCATTTAATTTTGTTAACTGTGGTTTGTCAATAACCTTAGGAGTTAGATAGATATCTGGAATAATACTACCTTGACCTTGTAATATGGTCCGCCCAGATTGAGTCTTCATTCGGTTTGCTGCAGGTGCATCTAACTCTTTAGTAAATCCATTTTCATGAACAGCATTAGCAATATTTTGAAAAATCCAATCTTTAGTTGAATCAAAATTAAAGGGTCGTTGCAACATTCTTCCTGTAGGTGTAAAATACCGACCTATCGTCAATCGAACTGCCGAACTATCTCCATAAATATAAGATTGCTGAATAAGTCCTTTTCCGTAAGTTACCTCTCCTAAAACCAATGCTCTATCCCATTCCTGCATTGCCCCCGTAAAGATTTCACTGGCGGAGGCAGTAGCTGAATTGGTCAAAATAGCCACTTTACCGTTTTCAAAAAGTCCATTAGCAGTCGCATAAATTTCTTCTCTTGGCATCCCTTTTCCCTCTGAAGCCATAATCAATTTACCTTCAGGCAAAAATTCATCTACTAAGTTGCGGGCACCTACCACTGTACCTCCACGGTTATCTCGAAGGTCAATTATAAGATTTTTGACCCCTTCAGCTTTCAGCACTTTTATAGCATCTTGAACTTCTGCGACTGTTTTCATGGTAAACCGATTTAACCGAATATAACCGATATCTCCATCAATTTTATAAGCAGCATCTAAACTTGCAGCAAATAAACTTATACTAGTAATAGAAAGCTCAAAAGGAGTCCCATTATTACGCCGAATTTTAAAATCAAACCTTGTCCCCTTATCGGCAAGAATCGCATTTTCTAGTAAACTAAAATTAGTCCCTATAGCATTGGCATTATTAATAGTTAAAATCTTATCACCTTTCAATAAACCTGCTCCCACCCCTGGGCCAGTTGCATCAATATAGGTAACCGTAGCCGTATCGTTTACATAATAGTATTTAAAACCAAGTCCATCGTTCTTAAAGCCTTCATCTGCTTTCCGTTGATCATCTATTTGTTTTTTAGATTGATACCTCGAAAATGGGTCTAACTCTTTTAAAATACGAATAATCGCCAATTCCGTTAAACGGTCAGCATCAGTAGAGTCTACGTAATGTGAATTTAGGTAAAATAAAGTCCAATCTAATTTTTCCCCAGCTTTCCCTGAAAAATATTCGGGACTTTGGGCGTTTAATTGAACAGTCGCAAAAAAGGGGCAAACAAGGAAAAAGAAAATTCCAAGATAATGCTTTGTCATTGAGTTTATTTGTTATTAAAAAAAGGCAGAATACGAGTTTTTTAGGAAGAAGTCAAGGAGCGGAAGGCATGTTAAGATTCCTATAATTTCAGAAAGGTCTTTTAAGGGGAGAAATATAGAGGAAACTAATTTATGATGGCTTTAAACTATATATTTTTACAAATTAGTTGTTGAAGTCAATTAAAAAAAGTGCTTCTAGAAATTGAAGTATCTAGAAGCACTAGGTCTAATTTATAAAGTCTTTAATTTTAATACTATTTAGGAATCACTAAAGCAGGAATTTTTAATTGATGGTATAAATCATTAAATCCTTTCACCTCCATATTAATAATTTTATCCAAAACAGCTTTTTGATTGGCCCATTCATCATTTAACTCTTTCAGTCGTAGCTTAACTCCAGCTGTAGGTCTTGGGTCATGCGTATCAATTTTACTTTTCAAATTCATAAAATGGGAATTCAGTTGATTTGGGAAATTAATAACATCCTGAAAAGTCTTCTGATTAGGTTGAATTAATTCATTTTCCCAAGTACTAATACTTTTTAAAATATTGTTTCCAACAACGCTTAAAGAATCCGTTTCTTCCTGACCATCAAAAGTGCTTTGCAAGGCTTTAATTTGTTTTTTAACTTTCCGCATTCGATTCACAGAATTATGAATATCTAGCAAATGCTCATCTATTTGCGTCAATAATGCTTGTTGAGCAGTAAAATCCTTTTGGCTAACTTCTATTAATCTAGGGTCTTTTAAAAGCGTCGCCTCTGTTGTTACCACTTCATCATTTACTGTTAACCGAATTTTATAAGTCCCAGGTGCAACTGAGGAGCCACTGTATCCACCGTTGACAAAAACATTTTGTATGCCTGGAATAGAATTTCTTTTAAAATCCCAAGCAAAACGGTTAATTCCTTTTTTTGTAGGCAATACTTTTTTCGGTCCAGGGCCGCCCTCATACCTTTTAAATTTTTTATCCTTGATATTGTCATAAGTTCGAACCACCTTGTCCATCAAATCCAAAATTTCAAGCTTCACCGTGCCCGAATCTATCTTTTCAGGTAAATAATAATCTATCAAAACACCATTTTGAGGGTTTTGACCATTAAACGTTTCTCTACTTCTTCCACCAAAGTTAGCTTTAACGGTCGGCTTGGGCGTAAATAATTTTAGGGTCGTACCACTCGTAACTACACCCTTCGATTGTTGAATAGCGCCCAAATCGTCTAAAATCCAAAATCCTCGACCTGAGGTAGCAATGATTAAATCATTATCCTGAAAAGTCAAATCTGTAATAGGGGTAACAGGTAGGTTCAAGCCAAACTTAGACCATTTTCGACCATTATTATTTGAAAAATACAATCCTCCTTCTGTCCCAGCATATAGCAATCCAGGCTCCTTGGGGTCTTCTCTAACCACTCTCACAAAATGGTCTTTTTCAAAACCAAAGGTAATTTCATTCCATGTTTTACCATAATCTTTAGTGACAAAAGCTAAAGGAGTAAAATCATTAAATTTATAGCGTGTTGCAGCTATGTAAGCAGTACCCGCAGCATGAGGAGAAACATGAATGGCATTAATAATCCCTTCTCCAACAGCTTTAGGGGTTACATTATTCCAGTTTTTTCCACCATCTTGAGTAATGTGAACTAAACCACAATCACTACCTGTCCAAATTACATCTGGACTATGAGTCGATAAAGCCAAATAACTAAGTGTATTATAATTTTCCCCACCTGCACCCTCAATCGTAAAAGGAATGCCCCCAACTCCTTGTTTGGATTTATCATTTCTTGTTAAATCAGGACTAATCTCCTCCCAACTCATACCACCGTTAGTCGTTTTCAAAACTTTATTACCCCCATGATACATCACAGAAGGGTCAGATGGAGCAGCCATAATAGGCGAATTCCAATTAAAACGGTATTTCATATCTTTTGGCACCATACCAAGACCGATAACAGGATTGGCCATAATATCCTTAGAAATTCGAGTTTTTTTATCCCAAACAGACATAATACCGTGGTACGTACCACCATAAACTTTAGTAGGACTATCAGGGTCAAAAGCAATAAATGCACTTTCACCCCCTGCCACAGGATACCAATCTTTCCAGCCAATACCGCCTCGTGCTCTACTGGCAATACTTACAGTACTATTATCTTGCTGCCCACCATAAATTCGATAAGGAAATTGATTATCGGCTATAACTCTGTAAAACTGAACGGTTGGTTGGTTTTGTTGAGTGGACCATGTTTTACCTCCATTAAAAGAAATCGTCGCACCGCCATCATTACCGACAATGATATTTTGTGGATTGTCTGGATTAATCCACATATCATGCTGGTCACCATGCCCAATTGGAATCCGCTTAAAAGAGGCACCAGCATTACTAGATTTTAAAACAGGAGCATTGAGCACATATACTTCATCTTGGTTGGTTGGATGTGCAAAAATTTCAATGTAATACCAAGAACGGGCAATCGTTACCCTATCTTTAGACACATGTTTCCAAGTTTTTCCAGCATCATCCGACCGAAATACGCCTCCTTTTTCTGGGTGTGATTCTATATTAGCATACACCCTATTTGGATTTGCAGGGGAAACATCAATGGCAACTTTCCCCATTTCTTTTGGTAAGCCTTTGGTTAATTCATTCCAAGTTGTTCCACCATCCTCCGATTTGTAAATTCCGGAGCCATCTCCGCCACTTTTTACAGTCCATGGAAATCTTCTATGTTCCCACATACCCGCATACAAAATTCGTGGGTTATTAGGGTCCATACTTAAATCTGCAGCACCAGTATCTTCATTGACGTACAAAACTTTATTCCAAGTTTTTCCTCCATCATTCGTTTTATAAATACCTCTTTCTTTGGTAGGTCCATGCACTGCACCTTGTGCTGCAACGTAGGCTACATCAGGATTTTCTGGATGAATACGTATAGCAGCGATGTGCCGAGTCATAGGCAAACCAATATTTTTCCATGTTTTTCCAGCATCTGTCGATTTATAAATACCATCACCAAAAGAAGTCATGACTCCTCGTACGGGGTGTTCGCCCATTCCAACGTATATCACATTATGGTCAGATGGAGCCACTGCAATAGCACCAACAGAACCAGTTTTTAGTTGTCCATCTGAAATGTTTTTCCAGCTTACTCCCGCATCTTCTGTTTTCCAAATGCCACCGCCTGTACTTCCCATATAATATAATAATGGGTTGCCTTTCACTCCAGTAACAGCCACACTTCTACCTCCTCTGAAAGGACCAATATTTCTAAATTTCAAGCCTTTGTAAGCTTTTGCATCTACTTCTGTACTAATTAAGTTCAAAGGTTGAGCATTCTTTTTCTTCCGTTGAGCCATTGCGGGAAATGCGAAGGCTATTACCAAAAAAAGTAAAATGAGGTTGTTAAATAGTTTTATCATAATTTAAGGATTTTGTTTATTATTGGGCTAATATAGTGAATAAATTGAGGTCTGCTATAATTATTAATAAACAAGTTTTATTTATGAAAATCGCTTTAGCACAAATTCAAACCTATAAAGGAGATATTTCAAAAAATATACAAACGCATCGTAGATTTATTGAGCAAGCTATAGCTAAAGAAGCTGATTTAATTCTCTTTCCAGAATTATCCATTACAGGTTATGAACCTGAGTTGGCTTCAAAACTGGCCTGTCTTCCAAACCATTCCCAATTTGACCAATTCCAAGAAATTGCCGATTCAAAAAAGATAATCATTGGGATTGGAATGCCTACCTTAAATGAAAATGGAATTTGTATATCCCTAATAATTTTCCAACCAAATAAGCAGAGACAAGTTTATTCCAAAAAGTATCTACATGCCGATGAAGAACCATTTTTTGTAAGTGGAAAAAATGAAACGAATTTTATCAAGCACACCAAAATATCGATAGCTATTTGCTATGAGCTTTTTGTGGAGGCCCATACTCAAAAAGCATACAAAGATGGCGCTAGCATATATTTGGCAAGCGTATCAAAATCTGAAAGAGGAATAAAAAAGGCTTATAAACGATTAAGTACTGTTGCCAAAAAAAATAAAATGATAGTCCTTATGTGCAATAATGTAGGGTTCTCTGATAATTTCATGGCAACTGGACAATCTGCCGCATGGGATGAGGAAGGAAACTTAATAAACCAACTGGATAATGATAAAGAAGGGATATTGTTCATAAAAACTACTACAACAATAACTTGAGACTTTAAATTAATATAAAGACAACTATTAGTGATTGACTTATAAATACGCACCTTTTTTAATATGCTTGCAACCTTAAAACACAAGCAACGTAAGTAAAAATGACAAATTGTAAGAAAATTAGGTTTTGCTAAATATTTGACGGATATAAATCAAAAAATACAGCATCCTTACTTATTTTTCTTCAAATTTGTTAGGAATACTCGTAGTTAAAGAATAGCTTTTGACAAAAAAAACTTCAAGATTCTGATAATCAACATTTTGTAGCTACTTTTCTCAAAGTCTAATCTTTCCTACTTTCCTTTTCAAGATGAAAAAGTGATTATTTCTTGCTTTCATTTTGTAGTACCATTTTCTCAGAAACCGACAAAAAGATATTAACATGGGCACTATATATACCCGTTTTACACCTGCATACACATTACCACATCTACGTCTATTACCGAAAGGTAAACTTATACCATCACATCATTGGAATAAATTGGATAATACCTACAGGTATTTAGACAGTTTATAAAAAAAAATTAAAAATAAAATAAGTGGCTTTTTGATAGGATATCATTGAGTATTTAATTTTATTTTTTAATATATATATTATTTATTTTTTGTCACCTTGATAAGATTACAATAAGTGTTAAAGGCACTTGTCAATTTTATTTTATGAGAAGTTACTAAAGGAACAAGAAAAATCATCTTTTTTCTTCATTAGCATTTCATTTTAATAAGTCACCAGTTTTGAAAAAACTAATTCCATTTTCTATGAGAATATTTAACCCGTATTTTCAAATTATTCTTTTTCTAATTTTAAGTGTATTTACGGCTCCCCTTTTTGGAAACAGCCATACCTCCGAATTAGAAAATGAAATTGAATTTATCCACGATATTTTATTACCTGATACTACTTGCGGGCTAACAGATACTGTTATCCAACTCACCTTCCCAACTTGTATTGGAGATTCAGATGCAACTGCAAGAATTGAAATTATGGGTTCTGCTGGTCCTTTTTCATTTGTATGGGATAATGATTCTAGAGGAGCAACTGGAACGGGTCTAAATGCAGGAAAGCATTTTGTTACAGTAACAGATTTGGATGGTTGTATGCTTATTGACTCGATTATTATCGAGGAGAAACCGCCCTTTTCCTATGATATTCAGACTGTAGACGCACAATGTTTTGGTGTATCGAATGGGAGTATATCGATTACTGATAATTCTAGTTATGCCTATAATTGGAATACGGGAGACACGATAAACGCCTTGTCAAATTTGGCAGGTGGAATTTATTCTGTAACAATAACTGACACCTTAGGATGTACAGCTATAGAAACATTAACCATCAATAATACCAGTCTAGCATCGCTAGAAATAGCAGGTACAAATGCTACCTGTTTGGGGATGAATAATGGTAGTGTATCGGTTAATGACACCTTAAATTTAACTGGTTATTCATATTTATGGAATACGGGTGATTCTATCAACACGCTAAGTGGAATAGCACCAGGAACCTATTTTGTATTGGTTACTAGTCCAGAAGGCTGTTTAAATGCCGATTCAATCGATATAGGTGTTGATAGAGAAGTCCCACTTATCGCAAACATCACCAATTCCACTTGTGATGGTCTCAATAATGGAGCAATCTCTATAAATGATTCTTTAGATATAACAGGGTATCAATTTGGTTGGAGTAACGGGGCAACCACACAATCTATAGATAATTTGACAGCAGGCGTGTATTCTGTGGCTGTTTCAGATTCGATAGGTTGTATAGCTGCTGCCACATTAGAAGTACCAAATACTACACAACTAACCTTTACTAGTAAGGTTACTAATGGTACCTGTGATATTGCAAAAAATGGTAGTATTCTTATCAATGATTCAACAGATGTGACTGGATACACTTTTCAATGGAGTACTGGAGATACGACTCAAATGCTTAGTAATATAGTACCAGAAAAATATGCAGTAACAGTAACAGATAATAATGGATGTTCCGCAACGGATTCAATTACTGTTGAAATAACCCGTGATTTAATTATAGGATTTTTAGAAAAAAATACAACTTGTGACGGATTAACAGATGGTTCTAGTACCATCGTTATTAGTCAAGGTCAAGCCCTTCCTCTTCTGACTATAGAATGGAGCACAGGTGATTCCACTCAAAGTATTTTTGGCTTGGCTCCAGGAGATTATTCTTTTTTAGTTACGGATACCTTCGGATGTACCGTATTTGGTGAGCCAACTATTGAGGTAGGAGCTACCTTTCCTATTGTGGAAACTGTTACGGACGCTACTTGTATTGGTGTAAGTGATGGTAGTATTATACTCAATGATTCAGCTGGGGTAGATGGTATAAGTATTGTATGGAGTACTGGTGATTCTACCCAATCTATAGCCGGTTTATTAGCAGGAGAATACAGCTATGTTGCAACGGATACAGCAGGTTGCAGTCGAGAAGGAACTGTAGTAATCGGTAATCAACGGGAGTTTGTTGGAGTGAATTTAAGCAAAACAGATGTGAGTTGTGAAGGGTTTTCAGATGGAACAATTTCAGTCAGTAATGCAGCTGAAATCCCAGGAGGAAATTATGTATGGAGTACAAATGATTCTACTCAAAATTTAACAAATATTGGTACAGGTACTTATACGGTAACTGCAACTGATTCGGATGGTTGTTCTGGTGCACAATCTATCAGTATTATATCTCTAAATTCTATTGATGTTTCTATCTCACAAACGGAGGTATCTTGTACAGGGGTAATGGATGGTAGTGCTTCAATAAATCTAGGAGCTTTTACAGATAGTTTAACAATTAGTTGGAATACAGGTGATACGACTCAAACTATCACAGGAATTGCAGTAGGAACCTATTCTGCAACAGTGACCACTAATACTGGTTGTATGGCAACAACAAGTATCGAAGTAACTGCTGATAGTAGTTTACAAATAGGGCTTACTGGAAATAATATTAACTGTCCAGATGTGGACGATGGAAGAATTAATGCCTCTGTAATTGGAAGAGGCTCTAATGATGGTTTAACTTTCCTTTGGAATACCAATGAAACCAGCGCAAATATTTCCAACTTAGCACCAGGAGACTATGCTGTAACGGTAACAGATACAACAGGCTGTATTGGAATTGGTGGAGTTAGATTAAATCCAGCAGATACCATTCAAATAATATTAACCTCTGTCCAGCCTGAGTGTATGGACACGATAGGTACAGGCGCCATTTTTTCAACTGTTTCTGGTGGATCAGGTAATTTCAGTTATAATTGGAGTACAGGAGATACAACAGCAGCAATTGGTCAACTTGTTGAAGGAACTTATATTTTGACATTGACAGATTCAGAAGGCTGCATGGTAATAGATAGTGCTACTTTAATAAATCCTCCTGATTTAATTGTAAGCGCAACTGAAACTAAAGCTGCTACCTGTGAAGGAACTACAGACGGAATTGCAGATGTCCTCGTATCAGGAGGTACAAGTCCTTATAATATAAATTGGAGTACAGGAGGCTCAACACCTACCTTATCCAACTTAAATCCTGGGACCTATTCTGTAGAAGTGACAGATGCTGGTGGATGTCAAATGACGCAGAATGTAACCATATCGCAAGCAACCAATATCGGATTGGTTGTCACAGAACTTACATCTTCCTCAGGACAAAGCGTTGCTGATGCATCAGCAAGTGTTTCGGTTTCGGGGGGACTAGCTCCTTATACCATTAATTGGGATAATGGTGCAGTTGGAGATACGGTAAATAATTTAAGTCCAGGCTTACATGAAGTGATTGCGACAGATGCCAACGGGTGTTTTGCCAGTGGAAGTGTGGAAGTAGGATTCTTTGAATTAGATGTTAATGTCATTGAAATAAGAGATTTAAGATGTAATGGAGATATAAATGGTCGTGCTACAGCTGAACCTACTTCAGGGCCACCTCCTTATAGTTACTTATGGAGTACTGGTGATACTACAGCGACGGTTACCGAGCTATCAGGAGGTCAACATTCTGTGACGGTAACAGATGGAGATGGTAAAAAAGGAAGAGGAGTGGTTAATATTACGGAACCAGAGCCAATTTTCTTCAATTTAGAAATTACTCCACCAGGGTGTGCTACCTCTAGTAATGGTCGAATAGTTATCAATGCAGTAGGAATAGTGGGAAATGCCCTCTATGAATTTGGATTTGGTGTCTCTCCAGACTCTGTAATCAATGGAATTTCAATAGGCAATAAAAGATTCGGAATTTTAGACGCCAACGGATGCCGTGCAGATACCATGTTTACAATAGAAGCCTTGTCTGCTAATCCACCTAGCCCAATCTTTGGAGTAGGAACTTTAGGATTAATAGCTACTTTCACCGACTCAAGTACAAATGAACCGAATGAATACCTATGGAAATTTGGAGATGGTAGCACTTCTACAGAAGCTAGTCCAATTCACGAATATGCAGATACAGGAGCTTACGAGGTTTGTTTAATTGTATCAAATACTTGTGCAACAGACTCCCTATGTCAAATGGTAAGGATTGACCCAATTCCAATTCCTAGTGTAGATTTATTTTTTGGGAGAGATACTAGTGCCTTATCTGGTCAAGTAATAAGTATTCCAGTAACAGTGGGTGGTTTTGATGGAGTAGCTGGTATAACTGGAACTTTTGAATTAACAAATGATTCTATAGGAACCATTCAAGGAGTTAGAGCACTGAATCTACCTAATCTAATACCTGAAAATATAGCATTTCAGCAAAATTTTATCAATATAGATTGGCAACTACCAGATAGTGTGGATTTAGTATCCTTACCTGCTGGGACTCAAATTTTTGTCATAGATGTTTTATTAACTGGAGCATCTAATGAATGTTCTAGAATATTTGCAACAAATACAGAATCCCCCTTACAATTTACAAAAACATTCAATGGTCAGCTAGTACCTGCACCTTTTAGTATTACTTCTGCGGAATTTTGTATATCTCAAACTGTTTCGATAGCTGGTAATATAAGTCGAGAAGAAGCCACAGCAATTGAAGGAGTTATGATTTCTACCAATGGGGATTCGATTTCGACAACAACCAACGATGGTAATTATGCCATTCCTGGACTTCCAGGAGGAACCACTTTCAATATTATACCTACTAAATCTGATGATTTATTAGAAGGTGTGACTACTTTTGATTTGGTCAGAATATTACAACATATTTTGACACAAGCACCACTTGATTCTCCTTATAAAATCATTGCATCAGATATTGATAATTCGGGAAGTGTTAGCAGTTTGGACTTAGTTCATTTACAACGATTAATCTTAGGAAACGTCGATGCTTTCCCTAATAATCAACCATGGCGATTTGTTCCAGAAAATTATGTATTTACCAATCCTAGTAATCCTTTAGGAGAAGATTTCCCTGAGAGTATTGAATTAACTAGATTGGAAATTGATACAGCCAACGTTGATTTTATAGCCATCAAAATTGGTGATGTAATTGGTGGAACCAACACAGGAACTGCTCGCTTCTCTCCAAAACCTATGGGTTTTCAAATTGAAGAACAATCCTTCAAAGCAGGAGATTTAGTGAAGGTGCCTTTTAATATGGGACAAAGCAACAATAGTTTAGGATTTCAATTAGAAATAGGATTTGACCATAAAAAATTAGCATTCATAGCATCCAATGATGATAATTATTTAAACTTATCAAAAAGTAATTTTGGAACAAAAGACATTGAATATGGTCGAGTAAAATTGCTTTGGGTGAATCAACAACAATTGGCTTTAAGACCAACAGTAAATGGCTTATTCCAATTAGAATTTATTGCAAAAGCAGATGGCAAACTATCTGAGGTTTTATCTATAGAGAATGACCAATTCTCGCCTCAATTTTATAGTAAGGAGGGTAAGCAGATTGGCATTCAAGCAATTGAATTAGTGGTGAATAACGCGGAGTCGGAAGATACTGAAAAAGAAATTTTGCTTCCTCCAAGTATGGCATTGATGCAAGGTGGAGAAAATACAACCAATGGAGGTTGTGGGGATGGCATTGACAATGATATGGATGGATTGGTTGACTGTGCAGATGCAGATTGTTTTTGTGAATGTAATACAGCAGGGAATGGAAATTTAATAGTAAACCCTAGTGCAGAAACAAGTTTAAGTTCAGGAGGATGGGAATTAGTCCAAGGTACTTGGACTACCAAAGGGAGCAATCCAGAACCTCAAGATGGGGCTGCCTATTTTTATCCATTAAGTAGTGAAACTGGACAAATTTCTCAAATAATAAATTTGAGAACCGATTCAATTGCAATTGACCAAGGAATGGTGAATTATGTATTTACAGGTTATGTACGGTCATTTGACCAAGACCCTGCAGATGAAGCACAAATTCTAATTGAATACAGAAATGAAAATGATTCAACTTTAGCTCGATTTGATACAGGTTTGTTGATAAGCACCGATGATTGGCTTTTGGTTGGAGATACTACCTTGGCACCATTAGGTACTCGATATGCGGTTATTAATCTAATTTCTCGAAGAAAGAATGGTAGTAATAATGACGCCTACTTTGACAATCTTTCTTTCAGCAAAATGGGAGGAGAGAATTGTGTTGAACCTTGTGATAGCGTTGACTTATTCACCCTAACTACCGAAGCTATTCCGAATGGTATTGGTGGAACCGCCACTTCAACCTTTATTGGCGGTGTAGGTCCAATTAGTTACACATGGAGCAATGGTGCTTCTACAAGTGATATTAGCAATTTGCCTGCTGGCAATTATATCGTTACAGCTACTGATTCCATTGGATGTACTACCATGGATAGTATTCTAATCGAAGCAGATAGTTCCTTTTTTGCAAATTTAGTTACCCAAAATAATAATTGTCCCGGAGAAAGTAATGGGACTATTAATGTTGAAATTTTTGGTGGATTCCCACCATACACCTTAACATGGAGCGATACAACCCTATCGGGAAACCTACTTGAAAATTTGTCTGATGGAAATTATTCATTAGTTGTAACAGACTCTACGAATGCGACTATTACAGTAGCTACTACTATTTCTAGCAATAGTCAAATATCCTTAAATAATGAGGATAGTAAAATTGTATCAGAAAGTTGCCCAGAAGCTGGGGATGGTCAATTAAGTTTAGTTGCTTCTGGCGGCATGGCGCCTTATACCTATGTGATAGGTACTGACACCACCAATAATGGAGTTTATTTAAACTTAAATGCAGGCACTTACACGGTAAGTATTACGGATAGTATTGGTTGCAGTGTCAATAATGACATTACCATAGAGAATACTTTCACAGGCACCTTATCTGCAGATTTCACAACCAATATAGATGACCAAACGGTCACACTAAGTAGTACGACCAATGATACTTCGGCAACTTACAGTTGGACCTTTGGAGATGGAACTACCTCTTCCGATATAAATCCTTCAGTCACTTACTCAGAAGTTGGTGCTTATGAAATTTGTTTGGCCATTACGAATGAATGTGGAACGGAGACTTCTTGCCAAACCTTAACAGTTGGAGTGACGGGACCAGTAAAATTTGTGATAAATGACTTAAATGGAATCGCAAACGATACGGTAATGATACCAGTGACTGTTGAAAATTTTGTCAATATTGTTTCCTATCAAAAGACGATACAAATTCAAGATACTTCTATAGCAAGATTTGTTGGAGTTACTGGATTAAACTTAGAAGGGTTAACAAGTGAAAATTTCTTCCAAGTAGATGACCACACCCTAACAAATGTTTGGTTTGATGGAACAGCCTCAGGTCAAACGGTAGCTAGCAACACGGTTATTTATAACCTCATGGTAATGATTAATAGTGAAGTTGACACCTGTGTTGGGATTTCTATTGTAGATAACCCTGTAAGTGGTCAAGTAGTCGGAATTGCAGGAAATGAGGTTGCTGAAGTTCCTTTTGACCTAGTCAATGGAGAAATATGTACCCAAGCCACTGCCCAAATTACTGGTAACGTCGCAAGAGAAACTGGTACTGCCATCTCTGGTGTACAAATAAGCGTAAGTAATTTTGACAAAACACCAACAAGCAATATCAATGGAGGATATTTAGTAGAAAAATTAGCTATTGGAAATGATTACGAACTTACTCCATCTTTAAATACACCTCTATTAGAAGGGGTATCTACCTTCGATATTGTCTTAATTAATAGACATATTTTAGGAACTCGTCAATTAGATTCACCCTACAAAATTATTGCTGCGGACATTAATAATAATGGGGGTATAACTGTATTTGATTTAGTCTTGATTCAAAGAGCTATCTTAGGTCTAAATTCTGACTTCCCTGGAAATACAGCTTATAGATTTATTCCTACATCGTACGAATTTATTGACCCTACAAATCCATTGGATGAAACTTTTCCAGAGTCCCTTACTGTGACTAATTTAAATGGAGATATTTCTAATCAAGATTTTATAGCCATCAAAATTGCTGATGTTTCTTATAACGTCCCAACTGCAGGATTTGTAGTTACACCTAGAACCAATCAAACTTTAAATTTAGAAATAACCAATCAAAATTATTCTGCTGGTGAAATAGTAGAAGTTCCAGTAACTGCTAAAGACCTTAATACTTTAGCTGGTTTTCAATTAGAATTAGATTTCGATAGAAATAGTTTGGAATTGTTAGCCGTTAAATCTGGTGAATTAGCTGGTTTAGACCAAAATAACATTGGAGTTAAATACTTAAAGCAAGGCAAACTTCAAATGATTTGGGTGGCTCCTGATGTAGTAATGAGCAATGAGACCACTACTCTATTCAACTTACGGTTTCGCGCAAAAACTACTAGTGATTTATCCAATAAATTACAATTAGCTAATCGTTTTTTAACGACAGAATCTTATACAGATGAATTAAGTATTGGTAAAGTTGCATTAAATCTTACCAACAAATCTTTGCTTCCTTTAGCAGCATTAAACGCTTTCCCAAATCCATCAAAAGGATTGGTAGACTTGACCTTTGCAAATGCCAATAAAGAAGCAGTGCAAATTACGCTGTATAATTTTGCTGGTCAGTTAGTGCGAGAATGGAAAAATGTAACTGCTGATAATTTACAAATCAATTTAGCAAATCAAGCAGACGGTTCGTATTTAATTATGCTAAAACGAGCGACAAACGTTGAAGTGAAACGAATCGTTTTGAATAGATAAAATCTACTGATTTAAACATAGAATTTCTTTATAAAATTCATAAAAAAACGGTCAATGTGCATACATTGGCCGTTTTTTGTTAAATTTAATACGATTGAGTATAGAAAATGTCCAAGCACTTATAATTTGTAACTAAGAAAAAATGCCTTTTATTGAACCAACAAATACTAAAATTTTATTAGCAAAACTTGAAAACACATTCATTGATTTTGACTACGAGCATTACACGCATATTAAACACGGTTATGACCATGATATTTTACTTATAAAAGGAATGGTTTATAGATTTCCCAAATCGGCTTATTATTTTAAACAATTAAAATCAGAAGCCAAACTGCTTCAATATTTAAGTAGCAAAATAAATCTTAGCGTACCTTTATATGATTATATCGCGGAAGATTCTTCTTTTGCAAGACATCCCTATATAAAAGGAGCTGAAGTACAAAAAACTACTTTTGAAAGTTTATCAAAAACTTCTCTAAATACTATTACTTCAAGCTTGGCAAGTTTTTTATCAGTTTTGCATGCTATTCCTTCTTCAAAATATAAGGTATTTGGGTTTAGAGAAAACCAGTATAATAAACCTATTGCTCCTTTTCCGCAAATAGCACCAATTCATGCGGACCTTGATATTAATAATATGATTTGGAATGAAAACGATAGATTAGGAATAATTGATTTTGGGGATAGATGTTTATTCGACCCCGCCTATGACTTTACTGTTTTCCCAATGTTCGGGCAAAAATTTCTGCATGCAGTGTATCATAAATATGAAGGTCCAAAAGACCCACAATTTCTGCAAAGAGTGGAATTATATTATCAGCAATATTTATCTCAAAAAGAGTAAAATAAAAATCTTATTTTTTATACTTCTCATATCCAAAAGCCTCTAGTTTCTCATACTTTACCGCCACCCCTTCTGCCATATTTCGCTTATAAGTTACCAATCTATTTTGAATCGTTTTATTCCCAGTTCCTAAAATTTGAGCTGCAAGAATTCCAGCATTTTTAGCAGCATTTAAAGCAACAGTTGCTACAGGTACGCCATTTGGCATTTGCAAAATAGATAATACAGAATCCCAACCATCAATCGAATTAGAAGATTTTATCGGTACACCAATCACTGGTAATGGAGATAAAGAAGCCACCATACCAGGAAGATGCGCTGCACCACCTGCCCCTGCAATAATCACTTTAACCCCTTTTTTATGTGCTTTCTTGGCAAAATCAAACATCCTTTCAGGTGTACGATGCGCCGAAATGATGGTTAAATCAAAATCTAGTTCTAGTTCTTTTAAGACATCAGCTGCTTGTCGCATAATGGGCAGGTCTGAATCAGACCCCATAATAATGGCTATTTTTGCTTGACTCATGATTGTAGGCTGAGAGGCGAAGAGGCTGAAAGGTTAAAAGGCAACAGTGCTAAAAACAGAAATTCTTGTAATTACCAAGCCTGTCTGCCCTTTAGTTATTTCGCCTTATAGCCTTCTAGTTATTCCACCTATTTAGTTTTTATAATTAAAGTTTCTTGTACTTTTCTAGCTTTTTCTTTGGCAATTTCGATAGTATCTGCAATAATAGTGGCATGTCCCATTTTCCTATAAGGTTTAGTGATTACCTTACCGTAAAGATGAATCTTTACCCCTTCGATAGCTAAGCATTCTTTAAGGCCTTCATAATGCGCTTCCCCAGTATATCCAGCAGCCCCCAAAAGGTTAACCATAACCGAAGGACTGGTCATTTTAGTGCTTCCTAAGGGCATATTCAAAACACCTCGAAGGTGTTGCTCATATTGAGAGGTAATGGCACTGTCAATGGTATGGTGGCCACTATTATGCGGTCTTGGTGCGACTTCATTGACTAAAATATTTCCTTGTTTATCTAGAAAAAATTCTACTGCCAACAAGCCACAAATATTATAGGCTGTAATAACTTCTTTGGCTAAGTCTATACACGTTTTGGCTTGCTTTTCAGAAATTGTAGAAGGACAAATTAAAAATTCCACTAAATTAGCAATAGGATTAAACTCCATTTCCACAGGGTCGAAAGTATTAATTTCACCACTCTCATTTCGAGCGACTACCACTGCAATTTCTTTATCCATATCCACCAAATCTTCAATCATACATGGACCATCTAACAGCTTAGTCGTTAAATCTTCTGTTTTTTGAATAACAGCTACTCCTTTCCCGTCATAACCAGCAGTTCTAGATTTTTGCACAAAAGGAATACTCAATGTCTCCTTTTTCAAGGCATTTAGCACCTCATTTTTATCAGCATATAATTGAAAAGGGGAAGTAGGAATTTTATGTTTAGCGTAAAACTGTTTTTGCAATCCCTTGTCCTTGATGATATCCAAAGCATTTGGGTCAGGATGCACCGTTTTTCCTTCCGATTGTAAAAATCTCAAGGCATCGGTATTTACGTGCTCAATCTCAATGGTCAAAATATCCATTTGTCGGCCAAAACCAACGACATCATCGTAATTTTTAAAACTACCTTCTTGAAATCCTTTGCAATAAGGGCCTGCAGGAAATTCAATAGAAGTATCCAAAGCGTAAATCGGTAGCTCCCAGCAACTGGCTGCTTGACAAAGCATTTTTCCTAATTGACCGCCTCCTAAAATACCAAGTTTTGGAAAAGACATTGTTTTTGGTTGCTTTATTTTAATAAGACTAGCGCTTCCAAAACTCAAAGTAATGAATGCGCTTACCTAATAATTTACTTCGATTTAACTAATATATTCATCAATAGAAAACTTGCCTGCACCCTGCCAAAAAATGACGATATAAGGTATTAAATAAAGCAGTGCCATTTCCATTTTTTTAAAAGGGTCATCACCATGAATGACAAATGCTGCTACGAGCATGGTAATAATTAGTGGAATAACTGCCATTCTTGTCAATAGTCCAAAAACAACCATTCCAGCACATACTACTTCTGCAAATACTGCCAAGCTGAGAGACATTTCTGGTCCCATTCCCATGACGCTTGCAAATTTTATTTCTCCACCTGCCATCAATTTAGAAAATTTACCCATTCCATGATTGATAAGCATCAAACCACCAAAAGTGATTCTTAATAAGAGTAGGGAGAGGTCGGTTAAAATGCCATTTCTAGCAAAACCTAAAGGGTTAAATAAATTCATTTTTCGTTATTGTTTTAATTAAAATATAAAATCCAGTTCCAATTGTTCAGTTACCGTAAATTTGTATTTGATGTTGGAATCTTGAACTTACTTATTTGTTTCTATTTCTGGAAATTCCATTTTCAATCCTTCTAAAGTCTCCACGATAGTCTCCGCAATTTGGTATTGGCCATACCATCGTTCATCCATTGGAATAACATGCCAAGGAGTTGTTGAATTATTTAAAACTTCCTCATAACAACGCATATATTTATCCCAATGCTCTCTTTCTTTCCAGTCCCCATCATTATGTTTCCATTGTTTTTCTCGTTCATCAAGTCTTTGCTGCAATTCAATAACTTGCTGTTCTTTTGAAATATTTAAAAAGAACTTAAGCACGATTGTATTATTATCAAAAGCTAATAAATCTTCAAAAGCATTGATGGCTGCAATCCTCTTTTCAGCATGTTCTTCACTTATCCATCCATGAACTCTTTGAATCAAAACATCTTCGTAGTGAGAACGATTAAAAACAGCAATCATACCCTTCTTTGGCACTAATTTATGTACTCGCCACAAAAAGTCATGCGCAAACTCTTCATCCGTCGGTTTTTTGAAAGAATAAACGTTGACGCCTCCCGGTGTGCAAGCACCAATGACTTTTTTGGTAATGCCATCTTTTCCACTAGCATCCATTCCTTGCAAAATTATCAATAAGCTATGCTTCCCTTCGGCTTGCATCAAATATTGTAAATCAGCTAACTTTTCTAAAACCTTTTTCATAGGTTTTTTAAAGTCAGATTTGTCGGTATTATTAGGCGGCTTGGTTGGAAAGTCAGCTATTTTTATCATATCTACTGTTAATTCATTTTTAAAGGCATCGACGAATGAATCCGCCGCTACTCAACAAGATGCCAAACTTAAATAAAATGTAGAAGTTCTCCAATATATATGTAAAAAACCTGCATAAAGGGGAGAATTTGGGTAAAAAACGATTTTTTCGTTATTAAACGAAAAAATCGTTACTACCTTTGTTTTATGAAAAGATTAACCACAAAAGAAGAACAGATAATGCAAATCCTTTGGCAACTAGAAAATGCCTTTATGAAGGACATTTGGGAAGCACTAAATGAGCCACGTCCACCTATTACTACCACTGCTTCTATTGTAAAAAAATTAGAAGTAGAAGGTTTTATTGACCATGAATCTTTTGGTCGAAACCATCGATATTTTCCAAAGATTAAAAAGGAAGATTACCGACAATCCTCTTTTAATCGCTTGGTCGATAATTATTTTGGTGGTTCGCCTAAGCAGTTATTGTCCTATTTTGTAGACAAAGAAGGGATAGAAAGTGAAGAATTAAATGATTTATTAAAAGAAATCAAAAAGAAAAAGAAGTAGCGATGTATCTAGGAACGGAACAGAATAAATTCTTTGTTACCAGCTAATATTTAAGATTCCAACTCCTTTATAGCCAACCAAGCCATCAATCCAATCCCCAATTCCAAAGCTGATTCATCCACATCAAAAGTATCAGTATGTACATTGGAGGTAATCCCTCTTGCTTTATTTCCAGTTCCTAGACGATAAAAACAGGCAGGAATTTCTTGTGAAAAATAGGCAAAATCTTCAGCGGTCATTCTTATAGGTAAGTCAATAACTTTACTAGCTCCTAAAAATTCTTGGGCATTTCGTTTAGCACGGAGCGTTAGTTCTTCATTATTGATTAAAAACGGATACCCCTTTCGTACTTCAAATTCACACATCCCTCCCATTCCTTCAGCAATAGCTTCTGCCATTTTAATCATTTTTTTATGCGCTTCTTTTCGCCATTTTTCATCCATCGTACGGAAAGTACCTTCTAATTTTACTTCAGAAGGAATGATATTCGTTGCTCCACCCGTAGAATTAATTTTACCAAACGTAAGTACCGTTGGAACAGTAGGATTGGCATTTCTGCTAACGATTTGCTGTAAAGCTACAATGATGTGTGAAGTAAGCACTATTGGGTCTACACAGTTTTGGGGCAAAGCACCATGTCCACCAGCGCCTGTAACAGTCATGTATAATTCATCCGTAGATGCCATGTACATGCCCGGACGAATACCGATGGTTCCAGCCTCTAAAGGTGGATGAACGTGTTGTCCAAAAATACTAATCGGAGAAGGATTTTGTAAGACCCCTTCCTTTATCATTATAGAAGCCCCACCCGGTAATTTCTCCTCTCCCGGTTGAAAAATCAATTTAATCGTTCCTTCAAATTGGTCTTTGATTTCGTTTAATATTTTAGCCGTCCCTAATAAAGAGGCAGTATGTACATCATGTCCACATGCATGCATCACTCCTTCTTTTTTTGATTTATAAGGAACATTATTCGCTTCGGTAATAGGTAGCGCATCGATATCACCTCTTAAGGCTATTATCTTTTTATTAGGATGCTTTCCTTTTATTAACCCAACTACCCCATTCTCTGCAATCCCATGTTCAAAAGGAATACCGTAAGCTTTTAATTTTTTGGCAATAAACTTACCTGTTTCCACCTCTTCAAAAGACAACTCAGGATTTTGATGTAAATGCCTTCTAATATTGATAATTTCTTCGTGATATGCCTTGGCTAAATCTTTTATTCTATTCGCTAAATTCATTCGTTATTTTTTTTGATAAGCAAGCCATCGTTGCTGTATGTTCTCTCTTAAGTTCATATAAAATAAGGAATAATCAGACATATGCAGATTTCCTCCGGGCATTATCATATTTTTAAAAGCCCAGTTTTTAGGATTGGACACATATAAAAATCCATCAGAACGAACTTGAGCGGAACACTCTTCCAAATAGGGTTTGGACAAACCTGTACAATTGAGCCCAATCTTTTCTTCTGACAAAAATCCTTCCCAATTAGCTTTCCCACTGCTTTCTAATTGAAGATGAACTGCGCCTTTATGGGCTGACGATGCAACTAATTCATCGGTTCTTTTCCAATTCAGAGGGTTAACACCTAGCGGTGTTTTTTTGTTCCTTTTTACCCATTTTATTGGATTAGTACCACCATAAACTATTTCAGCTCGGTCTAATAGTTTAATCGGGCCACCTGTATTTAAATAGGTATCATAGGCCACTACACAGTTAGTATCTGTAGCAGATTCAGCAGGAGAAATAGTTTTTAAAGTTTCACCAAATTTATCTTGTGGAAACCAAAACCCAATGGGATACGCTGCAACCATTCGTTTAGCCAATTCTGTACCTTCAATTCTATCATCCAATAGTCGCATGATATGCAATGCACCTTGGCTGTGTCCTGCTAAATAGAACGGTTTGCCATTATTATGATTCGTAAGGTAATTATCAAAAGCAGTTAAACAATCCTCATAAGCTAATTCTAATGCACTTCTACCATTATTTCCACTTCCAAGGAAAGAAAAGAAAGTAGCTTGACGATATTTCGGTGAAAAAACACGACAGCAACTATTAAAAACAGAAGCTTGCCCACTCATAATCATTTCCTGAATCAATTCGGTAGAACTTATATGATTGATTGGAGCATTCCAACCTAATTTACTAAAATTTAGGGTCGGGGCGATAAAAAAGACATCGACCTCACCTGCCTTCCAAGCGTCATTAGATTTAACACCTATTGGTGTATAATGAACTTTGGAGTCGATTTTTGGATGGGCAAACCAATTGCTTAAATCATTATAGTCAGGAGCAATAGGAATCGGGTTATCTCCAAAGTTATGGTTGGGTTGAATTGTATTTTTCAATTTATTCCATCCAGCAATTTGAGCCGCCTTCTTTTTTATTTTATTAAATAGAGCCATCTTTAATTTTGAAGGGCAAAATTACGGAAGTTTGAGGGAAAGAAATGAAAAGATGGAAAGAAAAGGGCTTAGTAGGAATATTTCCTTAAGCAGCGTCAAAGTAAAAGACCTTCCAGAACGTAAAGTTCTAGAAGGTCTACCCAATATCATTAAAAATAATACGATTTATCTATAGTTTATTCTTATTAATAATATTTAATAATTCTTCTCGATAATTTTTTCCGATAGGCAAATGCTTAGGTTGCCCCTTTTCGGTAATTTCTACCATGTTCCCAACAATTGCATTAATCTTTCCTACGCCTACAATATAAGAACGGTGAATCCGCTTGAATTGACCAGATGGAAGCTTTCCCTCTAAACTTTTCATAGTTTGTAAAGTAATCACTCTGCTATTTTGCATTCTTATAATTACATAATCTTTTAAGCCTTCTATGTATATGATGTCCTCGTAATTGACCTTAATCAACTTTTTATCAGCTTTAACAAAAAAGAAATCACTACCATCTTTTGGTGTCTCGGCGACTACGTTACTACTTTTCAGTTGAATCTGGTCAATAGCTTTATTAGTAGCCTTAATAAAACGCTCTAGGGAAATCGGCTTTAATAAATAATCTAAAGCATTTAATTCAAAACCTTCAACAGCGTAATTAGGATAGGCGGTTGTGAAAATAACAAGAGGTGGATTAGATAAGGTTCTTAAAAAATCAATACCCGTTAATTGAGGCATTTGAATATCCAAAAACATTAAGTCAATTTTGTTATTACGAAGCGCATCATTTGCTTCTAATGCATTACTACATTTTTGCACCAGATTTAATTCTGGTACCCTTTGAATATGCGTTTCTAAAACATCTTGCGCTAAAGGTTCATCATCAACAATGATTACATTTATCATACTGATTATTTTCTATTTTTTGTGACTGAAATAATGAGTTAGTAATTTGATTCGATTAATTTGGCATTTACCAAATTCTAGAGGATAGCATCCTATTACCTTCAAAAAGATACAGAATACTATAAACTTTCAATATTGTAAAGATTAATATTTTTAAATAAAAATTCATTTTTTTACGAAAAACCAAGTAAAATATCCGACAAAACAAGAAATTTTAGGCTTTTTCGCAAAAAATCTATAAATAAAAATAAAAATCTATATGAAAAACAAATATTGTTTTTATATTAGCACTATAAAAGATATATATAAAATAATATTTCAACAAAAGAGCATTCTACAGAACAAATATAATTATTTTATATATTTAATCAGTTAAGACAATTAGCAAAATTAAAAACCTATTTTAAACTTTTTGGCATGAATACTTTCTTCCTCAAGATTGGATGTACTTTCCTTTTCGGATTCATCTTCTTCCTATCTTTCCAGACAGAAACTGCTAACCAGCAGCAACTTTCAAGCCATCAACAAAAAGAATTAATACAGCAAGAAGCAGTCGTCATTTCTGCTCATGCAATCTATGGTTCTGTAACTAGCTATGAGACGAAAAATGGTTACCAGAATCTCACTAAGCAAATGACCCAGAACTAATTCAACAAACAACACTTTCGAGTAAAACATTGGGAGCAGGTTAAATGACCTGCTTTTTTTATGCCCTTATTTGAAGTCTGAAAGGCGGAAGGAACAAAAGAGACTAAAACCTATTGCCATCTGCCTTTATACCTTTATCACTTCCTATAATCCAAAGGTGGTTTTCTATCTCCCAATAAAGATTTGTAGACAAAATCATCCCCTCGGCTACTGTTCAATTCTTTCTTGGCTTTTTCCGTTACACTAGGTTTTTTGTAAATATCAATTGCAGTTAAAGCTATCGTTTTTGCTGCTACCATCATTCCCTTTTTTCCAATACTCATTCCTCCTGCAGCAACTGCTTGCCAACTATGTGCCCCTGTACCTGGAACCCATGTAGCAGCCCTCATTCCTGCAGTAGGAACCGCCCAGCTAACATCGCCTACATCAGTGGACCCACCTCTGCCCTTTCTAAAAATTTGAAATGGTTGAATTAGCTTGGCACTTTCTAAGGTTGCTTTGGTATCATAACTAGCCATAATTTGTTTTGCAAAATCCATCTCTTCTGGGCTGTAATTTACCCCTCCTACCAATTCTAAATTTTTATGCATTATTCTAGATAATGTTTCGTTTGGCAATACGTTATAAATTCCATGTATGACCTCATATTCCATCCGAGTACCTGTACCTAATGCTGCACCTTCTGCTGCTTTTACAACTCTTTCGAAAATTTCTCTTACCTGTTGCATTTCTGGATGCCTAGTATAATAAAAAACCTCCGCAAACGCTGGAACAACATTGGGAGCTTCTCCCCCTTTAGTAATTACATAATGTATCCGAGAATCAGCAGGAACATGTTCTCTCATTAAGTTAACCATATGGTTTAAAGCCTCTACTCCATCCAATGCAGAACGTCCTCTTTCTGGTGCACCAGCCGCATGTGCTGCCTGTCCATGAAATCTAAATTTCGCGGATTTATTAGCCAAAGAGGAACTTGCATTCGCACCATTTCCGCTACTTGGATGCCAGTGTAAAACGGCATCTACATCATCAAACAAGCCAGCTCTCACCATATATACTTTACCAGCTCCACCTTCTTCTGCAGGTGTTCCGTAAAATCGAACGGTCCCAGATTGCCCACTCTTTATTAACCATTCTTTAACCGCAATGGCCGCAGCAGCAGAAGCTGTTCCAAATAAATGATGACCACAAGCATGTCCTGCTCCACCTGCTTCAATCGCCTTTTGTTCAGGCACCGCAGCTTGCGATATACCGGGTAAAGCATCGTATTCCCCTAAAATGCCAATTACAGGTTGACCACTACCGTAACTTGCTACAAATGCAGTAGGAATTTCAGCAACCCCAGTCTCTATTTTAAAACCCGCTGATTTTAGCGTTTCTTGTAACAAACTTGCACTTTTTTCTTCCTGATATCCAAGTTCCGCCCAATTCCATATATTTTGAGCTATCTCTGTGTAAGTTTGTTTCTTTTGTTCCAAACTACTAATAATTGCCTTTTTCTCATTATCCAAACCTGATATTGGAGTCTGTGCTTTTACTGCACAGCTACTAAAAAAAAGACTACCTAATAATAAGCTAAAAAATGATTGTCTCATGTTAAATAATTTCATTTTCTGAAGTATTTATAGATTTTGATTCATCCGTTCTTAAAATTCTATAGGCTAAAAATCCACCAATTACATCTACTAAAAAATGGAGGAACATTAACAATAATATTGATTTTGTCAATAAAAATATCCAACCAAAAATAACCGCCATAACCGAAATTTTTAAAACTGCTTTATTTCCTTGGTATAAATGACCAAAGGCAAACATACAGGCAGGGATAATAATAGAAAGCCAATTTCCTAGGTCATTATTTTCATTAATGGATAAAAAATATTGAATAAAAAATCCTCTAAAGATAATTTCTTCACAAACGCCTGCAGTAAATGCGACAAATAAAAAATGTCGAAATTCTTCAAAAGTCGCTGGCAATATAGGAATTTCTTTTAGCCAAGTGGCTTTTGTTTCTGCTATTTTCTCTGGATTTCTTATTTCCCACCACACATCGAATAGATATAAGGCTATAAAAATACCAACCAAAGCCAAAGTAAGATTAGACCAATTCCCAATTTGAAAACCTAAATCTGCAAATGGGCGACTACTTCCCCACCATAATAGGGTAATCAGTACAACACAAACCCATTGAAAAATGCCATTTCCATAATAAATTTGTTTTTTCATTTGCGTATCAAAAGAAATTTCTTTCAGCTCAGGTTGAGATTGGAAAACCGCAAAAAGTGGAAGCAATACCCCTAATATAAAGAGTAAAACATGGTCAAATATACCCAATTCAATTTCGTTCATTTTGTAAAGGTAATAACTCTATTAATAAAAACTTAAAGTCTTTTCAAACCAATCATCTTAAATTTTTCTGATGTAGTTTTGGTTAAAAAATAGAAGCTCGCATGATAAAAACTAATAAATTTTTTCTACTATTATTTGTACTTACTATTTTAGGTGGTAGCCAAATAAATGCACAAACTCGAATCGATTGGATTAATTTAGCGGATGTTAGTTTTGAGGAAAAACAAATGGAAGATGTAAAGTTAAGCTATAATCATGCTACATTTGGACAGTCTTTAAAAGCATTAGAAGGTAAGGAAGTGAGTATTACAGGGTATATGATTCCAATGGACCCAATGGGCATCACTTTTGTTTTATCCAGAAATCCCAATGCCACCTGTTTCTTTTGTGGAGGTGCTGGGCCTGAAACGGTGCTACAAATAAAAGTAAAACCAGATGCTTTTAAGAGATATACCGTGGATGATAGGCTTACTTTTAAAGGCATATTAAGAATGCATGAAAAAGATATCGAATCCTTAACTTATGTTCTGGAAGATGCTGAAGAATTATAAAATTTAAAAAGGCGATGCTGTTGAGCATCGCCTTTTTAAAGTAATAATCATAAGAAAAATTAATAAATACCCTAAAAAGGACTTGACCTAGTACAACTTTAAAAGGTACGGCTTAGCCTTCCCATCCGCCTTTCGCTTAAATTTTCACTGGACATTTACCTTGAAGAATCACTCGTTCATCCTGTTTACCAAAATACCACCAAAATATAAGCTATTAAAGCAACTAGAAAAACCATATGTGTCCGATAATCTAAATACCAAGGTTTATCTTCCATTCCTTGCCCTAATAAAGAAGACTTATAAACATACATATCAATTTCTTTCGGGTCAGGAGCTGGTGTCATCAAACTCACAGTTACAAAAATAATAGTACTAATGACTAAAATCACTCCGACATTCATCGTGTAATGTAAGTCTAAAGGATTGACTACAGTATTATAAATACTTATTGCTGTACCCAACATCAAGGTCCAAAAAGCACCATGTCCATTTCCTCTTTTAAAGAATACCCCGACTAAGAAAATGATAGCAATAGGTGGTACAACGATGGAAAACATTAATTGCAAATAATCCCATAATCCTTGAAAATGGGCTATTTGTGGTGCCCAAGTCGCTGCAACTACCATCAAAACAACAGTAGTAATACGACCATATTTAGCAATATCTGTATCTGTTAAATCAGGTTTATTAGGCTTGATGAAATCGATTACCACCAGCGTTGAAGAGGAATTCAAAGCCGAATCCACACTTGATAAAATGGCTGAAATCAAACCTGCTAAAACTAATCCAGTCAATCCAACTGGTAAAACATTTTTTATTAAATAAGGAAAAACAGCGTCTCCATTCTCAATACCGGGATATAATGCTAATGCCATTGCGCCTGGAATCACCATAATAAATAAAGGAATGACCTTCAAAAAACCTGCAAAGATTAATCCCCAACGAGCATGGTCTAATCCTTTTGCCCCAAGCGCTCTTTGAATAATATATTGATTCGTTGACCAATACCAAAATCCTAAAAATGGAACTCCCATTAATAATCCAGGCCAAGGTAATCCTTCATCGTCTAAAGGTCTAACTACACTAAAATGACCTTCGGGTGCAGTAGCAAGCACCTTTGCCCAATCATAATCTAATTTCCCATATAAAATCCAAGTCATGATACTACAACCAATAATTAAGATTACTGCTTGGATTGCATCCGTATATACAACCGCTTTCAAACCACCTGAAGCAGTATAAAATCCTGCAACTAATGCTAATCCTAAAGCAGTAGGCCACATCTGTAAGCTAGGAAAAAAGGCTTGGAGTACAATCGTTCCAGCGTATAAAGCACCCGCTGTTTCAATCATTATTGTAGCGAAAATAGACACCCCAGAGAAGAATAATTGGGACCGTCTGTCGAAACGTCCTTCCAAATATTCGGGTATAGTCGTGATTCGAGCATTCAGATACAAAGGAATAAAAATCAATGCAGCTATTATCAGTGGAATACCCGACATCCACTCATAGACTGAATTTACAATCCCGGTCGTATAGGCAGCTCCTGACAGTCCAATAATTGTGGTACTAGAAATATTCGACGCAAATAAAGAAAGTCCAATCAATCCCCAACCAAAGCTACGTCCACCCAGGAATAAATCTTCTCCTGTTTTAGTGCTTCGGGCTATCCATAATCCTATTCCTAAAACGAGTACAAAATAACCAATTACGATAGCTATATCTATTGTTGAAATTCCTGATTCCATAAAATGTTGATTTTAATGAAGTTTTTGTAGTAACAAGTCTAATCTGTATTGGTATGGTATGAAAAAAGGTTATCTTTCTGAACTTTTAATTTAGGAAGTAAAACCCGCAAGACTTTTGAAAAGAAAATGAAAGGTTCAAACTACTAAAATTATTTTCTCAAAATAGTATCTAACTAGCAATCAACTAGTGATGCCGTAAATATAATTAATTAACTGACGATTATTAATTTTGAAGCCTTAATTTTCTTTTTTATTCGAATCATTCCATTAGCCGGCACTTCTAAAGAATGAAGTCCTTCTCCAAATTTTATTTTGTCTTCCCAATCGACATTTCCCATACAATCGTAAATTTTTACTTTGCATTTACCATAATCCTCTAGGAATTCAAAAGCTATTTGCTCGCTCATTTTACCATTGATTAAATCAATCGTCTCAAAATTACTATCTAGCTCCACTACCATGTCTTCATAAACCCCAAAAATGATTTTTGTCTCATCTGAAGCAGATAAAATTGGATAATTGGCTAACGGATTATATGGAACAAAATCTCCGTCCATCAGAATTGCCTTATTTTTTTTCCAATATTTGGTATAAAAGGCTATCATTTTTTTATGTTCAGCAGAAGTTTCTTTCAATCGAACAGATAACTGTGGAACAGAAAAAAGAACACTAGTTAATTGTAATGCAGCAGTCTCTAACATTTCTGTAGGATGCCAGGTAATCATGTCTGAATGGACCGCTGTATCTCCACAAAGTATTTTTACATCCGTTGTTCGCAATCTATTACCAACACTATCATTTGGGCAATCAAAAGCACGAAACATATTCCCAAACTTCCGCATAGCTGGTCCAATATATTTTTGGCGAAATTCGATTAAGACATCTGGTTTAATTTCCTTTAATGCAATCATCACATCACTCATCAATCGATACACGCCTTCATCCACAGAGGCGTAGTCTCGACCGTTTGCTAAAGTCAAAACTGTCTCAGGATACGATTTAAAATCATCGATAAAATCCAACTTAAAGCCATCTAAATTCCATTCTTTTAAAGCATTGGTGTATTTCTCGATTAAATATGCTCGTACCTCTGGATATCGTGGGTCAAAAACTGGTGCCCAAGGATGACCTTCTGTCAAAAATTTCCCTTTAAATCTTTGATAGGCTTTTGATTTTTTACCACAAAAAGGAACGGAATACCAAAACATACATTTCATTCCCAT
>CALJVJ010000092.1 GCA_937974625.1 uncultured Saprospiraceae bacterium | reverse complement strand
TAATAATGATTGTGGGGAAGGCTTTACCATTGATTTGCAAGAAGGAGAATATGTTTTACAAATTCAAATGTACACGGAAAACTGGGGATGGATATGTGGTAAAGACATTGAATTTGATGTTATCACGACAGACCCTCCTGCAGGTTGCGATTTTTTAGAAAATATTGATTTTGCTGATTTATGCAACCAATGTGTAAGAGAAGTAGCAACATATGAACTAAACGGCCAACTGTATTATGTATATTTTGATGATTATACAACTTGTGCTGACTTTCCTATATTAGTATATAATTGTTCAGATGGGGAGTTATTTTGTACCATTGGCGGTTTAACACCAGAACCAAATACTTGTAATAATTTTCTCAGTAATGCCGCTAAAGTAGAAACGATTTGGCTTAAATCAGAAAGTTGTTGTATTTGTACACAAGAAATAGACCCTGTTTGCGGAAGTGATGGCGTGACCTATGGCAACCCGTGTTTAGCAGAATGTGCAGGCGTTTTCGACTGGACAGCAGGAGCATGTTTGCCTACTGCGCCGGATTGTAATGCTGTGACAGCTAAACATCAATTTGGGATAGCAGACACTTATGAGGGAATAGGTGTTGAAAAATTAAATGCTCCGATAGAAATTGTCAAAATTTTCGATGTGGATTGGAATATTGTGTTTGAATGTAACGGCGATTGTGGAGATGCTGTGGTTTATCCTAACCCAAGTATCGGTTTGCATAGAGTGCAAGTTCAGATGTACACCGAAAATTGGGAATGGATATGTGAAACTGATTATATAGAAGTCGATGTAATTGCAATAGGTGGAGCAAATGCTGTAGATTCCAGAGCAGTTTCAGCAGATATTTTTGAAATAGCTACTTATCCAAAAGAGCAGACCGTTCAATTAGAATGGGTGGCAGGAAAGGTGTCCAAAACTAGCCAATTCATTATCGAACGGTCAACCGATGGGGCTGATTTTGAAAAAATTGGAACACTTGATATTTCAGAAAAAGATGTTCGGTTTTTCAAATGGACAGATAAACACCCTCAGTTTGGTCAAAATTTTTACAGAATCCGTCAAGCTTTCAACGAAACAGAAAGCCGCCTCTCTCCTATGAAACAAGTTGATTTTTATATGAAGGAAAATGAAATTGCTCTTTTCCCAAATCCAGTTCAAGATAAATTAGTTATCCAAACTAAATCTTTAATTGGTAGAAAAGGAAACATCCAAATCTTTAATGCCTTTGGTCAGCTAATAGAAGCGATTCCTTCCCAAAAATTTGAAGGACCAACTCATTCTGTTGATGTTAGTAGCTATCAAAATGGTTTATACTATCTGCATATCAAAGCAGAAAGAATGCGACCAGTAAACAAGAAATTTTTAGTGGAGCGTATGAAATGATAGCAACTTAGTATTAAAAAAGTACTTTACTTTCTCACAACGGCACTACGACACAACGGCTTAAATCATTAGTAAATAGTTCGTTGTGTCGTTGAGGCGTTGTGAGAAATATATTACACTATAAATTATCAAAATAAGCGTCTAAAAAGGTAAGTCTTTCCTCTATCCAATTATCAATAAATAATAATTCGTTTTCTAGACTAGGCTCAATAATCCACTTAGAACTTTCTCTTTCATAAGCACCATTCTCTATCATTTGCTGAGCATAATTATCAAAATAAGTTCTAATTTCAGTTTGAGCAAATATCCCATTTCTGGCTTCTTGCCATCGGTCCTTAAGCATTAGGCGAAATCCATTTGGGTTTAATCGCAATAACCGATTAAATAAGTGATTAGATAAAATTATATCATTAGGATTCGTTCTGGTTCTATCCCAAAATAATCCCCAAGTAGCATCTACATCCCATGGTATCATTAAGAAGGGTGAATCTTGGCTATACTTCGCCATGTACATGTTTTTTCCCGTATTATCGTCTCCTCTAATTAAATTAAGAAAAATATAATAATCTGCTGCATTGGCTAAATTTAGATAATTCGATATTTCCGATATAAAATCTTCGTCAGAAGCAGTAACAGCAAACTTGGTAAAATCAGCAATGGGTTCCCAGAAAATGCCTTCCTCTTCAGGGTCAGGGTATTTTTGTTCCCAGCCTTCCCAAGTAGGAGAAGTATTGTCAAAATCATAATAGTTTTTGAAGGTGACCACTCCTCTACCCCATGCAAAAGATTTGTAAAGCACACCGAAATCTGGCCCATCCTCAAATTTTTGCAATTTTAATAATTTTCGGTCAATCCTATCAGATAAGGCATATATTCCTCTATAGTCATCATCAATAAATAGTTCTACCAATTTACCTGTTGTACCATTATTGGCTTTAGGTTCTTCTAATAGGTAAGGTAAGGTAGAAAAATCTCGCCAAACATCCATAGCCACTCGATTCCGCATTCGGCTAATATCATTAGACATACCATCTAAAATCCAATCATCATCTTTTCGAATGTCTAATAGCTTTTCTTCCGTTGTTTCTGTTCCATTTTCATTTTCCCATAGCTCTAAGGAATACGCCTTTTTGTCGTATGATTGAGAACTGCCTCCTCTAATTTCAATTCCAATAATAGATTCAGTAGCTTTTTTAGATGGGTCTAAATCCTCAGACTCCGAGTCAATTAATAATAAAGACGCAGCGATTTTTGGTTCATCTTTAATGGCCTGACCCGCTGTATTTATTTGTATAATAGGTAATTGAGTAAAAACAAGTTGGAAAGATAAGCTAGATGCATCACATAGTATGAATTGTACAGAAATAGGCTCATTTATCATAATGGTTCCAAGGTCATTAACCGCATCGTTAACAATCGCCTGTTCATTAAATTTGATGTCAACTGCACTTTCTGCTACCTCAATTAAAGGAGAAAAATCACCTTGTTTAACAGAAATAGGATAAAAGAAAGTTTTGGAAGCTGCATCAAAAGCACAAAGAGCTCCATCTATCTTAAAACTAATAAAATCACAAGTTTCAGTAGGCTCCGGAGTTTCAGTAGGATTTGGTTCTTCTATAACAGCTCCTCCTTTTCGACAACTAACAGCACTTACTAAACTCACCACAAGTAGTAAGAAAAGTAATTTACCGATTAACCATTGAGTATATTTCATGGATTAGTTTATTACTACAACTTCATTTCAAAGAAAAAAATTATCCTAAAGGTGGGGAATCCGTCGCCAATAATAATTCCTCTTTATTTGCTTCCAATACCTTAATAATAAAATCCATCAATTCTCCAATTTCCCAGCCTAACATTTCTGCACCTTTTCGGCATTCCTCTCTATCTACTTTAGCAGCAAACTTCGGATTCTTAAATTTCTTTTTAACCGATTTGACTTTCATCCCTTCAATCTTAGTAGGTCGAATCAAAGCAGCGGCGACAATAAAACCTGTCAACTCATCGGCTGCAACAATCGCTTTATCTAAAACGGAATTCCGTGGAACATTCCATTTGGTGTAATGTCCAGCTATTGCATGGGCTATTTCTGTTTCCCCCATTTCATTTAATTGCTTGACAATTACCTTCGGGTGTTCTTCCGGATATTTTTCATAATCAGCATCATGCAATAAACCAGTTACCGCAAATTTGTCGGCATCTTCTCCTAAATGTTTACCCAAAGCTTCCATCACCAATTCAACAGTCCTAGCATGGCGTAATAACGAAGCCCCTTCAGTATAAGAAGCCAATATTTCTCTAGATTGTTCTCTGCTTATCATAAATTAAAAATGGTTTGATTCAAAATATTTCTGCTAAAGTAGCTAAACCATAGAACTTCTCCAACCAAGAAAGGGCTTACAGCAAAGCGAACTTTAGCTATAAAACCCCTAACATTTTTCCATAATACCATCAACCGAATGCATTCAGTCAACAATGAATGAAATAATGAGAAAAACCCTTACGTAAGGATATATTTTAATTTCTAGTCAAATTCAATGCTTTAGCGAGCCCTTTATTTCCTTGGGTGATTTTCAAGTAATAAGTACCTGTGCCATTTTGGGCAAGGTCTACTCTATCTTCAAAATCACCAGAAAAACTACCTAAATCATAATTATATATAGAACGGCCATCTCCGTTATAAATGTCAACAACTGTTTCCCCTTTACTTGGTAACGAAAAAGTTAAATCAAAATGTCCCATATTTTCATTAGGAGATAGGGAAAGGTCATTGACAGACAAGTCATTATTTCGAGGTAAGTTTATGGGACTATTATCATTTAACTGTCGAACATTGGAGATATCTTCTAAGACGACCTTCATGCCTTCCACATCTCTACTATTAAATTCCTCATCCGAATCGTTATTCGTCCAAACGTCAACCCTAGTTGATTGTTGACCTTCATCAGAATTATAGGAATAAGAATAACTTTTTTTGCTCTGGGAGTCATAATCATTATACTTCGTCTCTGCCAAGGACTTTATCTTACTAGAACCAGTGGCTTTACGACCATCTCTCCTATAAGTAATAGTCATTTCATTTCCAACGTTCGTCATATCAATTGCGGTGCCCAAATCCGTCCAATCAATAATAGGGAATCCATTAATATGGGTAATAATATCTCCATTCTCCAAACCAATACTCTTTGCGGTAGATTTACTGACCACGTTGACTTTGACGCCAAAAAAGTCATGGTCATCATTTCTTTGTCGCTGCTCTACCCCAAGAAATGGGTCTTCTTTTTTGCCTCTTTTATTATATTCTGCATCAGACCGCACACCAAGGATGGTATTTTTTTGTTGTTTTTTACCATTTCTATAAAAGTGTATGACTACCTCGTCTCCCGGGTCAAACTTTTTCAAGAGGGAAGTAAGTGAGCGTCCACTATCCGTTCGATATTCATTAACACCATAGATGTAGTCAAAAGGCTGGAGAGCCGCACGTTCGGCAGCGGTATTTCCAATAATACCTGTAACATAGCTTCCTTCACTATTATCAAACTGAAGTTGTTTAGATTTTTTCTTAGAAATACCATTCGAATAAACCCCTAAAAATGGGGTTTCATAGCAATCTTTACATTGAGCAAAAATAGCTTGATTAGCAAAAAAGGTCAAAAAAACTAGCAATAATAAGTAACGCATAAGGTTGAAATGGTTTGATAATAAATCCTAATATTCACTAAAAATAGAGACAATCCTTAATAAAATGGGTTGCTTCTACAAGAATTGTTTTTATATATTTTTAAAAATTCTTAGAAAAAACAACAAAAAAGTCCATTTTCATAGATTTTAAAAGCTTAAAAAAAGTAAAATAGATAAAATGTGGATAACTTTTTTTTTTAAAACAGTTAAAAACAAATCAACATAGAATTTATATCAATATAAGCAGTTAGTTATCAATTAAAAATAAATATGGAAAATTATTAATACATAATAGCCTAATAAAAATAAGAAAACCCAATTATATAACCAATTGAATTCCAATCAAAAAGATAGTGAAATGTCGTTTTTAAGGCAGTCTCAAAAGCGGTAAAATTTTAAATAAGTTTTTAAAAAATATCAAAAAATAATAAAAACAATTTGTTTTAATAAAATAAATTACCTTATCTTTGCATCGTTGACAAAATAATTAAACTGTCAAAAAGCGTTATAAATAAAGGGTTTATCATTTTTTTCTAAAAAAATTTTGTTTTGAAATATGAACCTCATAGTTTTGCGCAGATTTTTTTTCAAAGCACATTTAAAATTTTTCAAAATGAACAAAGGAGATTTAATTAACAAAGTAGCAGAAGATGCTAACTTAACAAAAGCTCAAGCTACAGAAGCTGTTAACTGTGTATTAAACAGTATCGAATCAACACTTAAGGATGGTAACAAAGTTGCTGTTTTAGGTTTTGGAACATTCACAGTATCTGAGCGTGCAGCTAGAACAGGTAGAAATCCTAAGACCGGAGAAGCTATTCAGATTAAAGCTAAGAACGTTATCAAGTTTAAGCCTGGTAAAGAATTAGCAGCATCAGTAAACTAGTATGACCTAACCTACATAAGTTTACAAATTAAGAAGGACAACCTGATTCAATTCAGGTTGTCCTTTTATTTTTTTAGCAATATCAAGTAGCGATAATAAGATTCCTCAAAACAATCAATTGATAAAACAATTTTATTTTTTAGCTAATATTAATAATTGTCTCTTAATTTCTTTGAAAACCTTTCTACACTTTCGTACTTTCGCACCCTAATTCAGATAAACCTAGTAAAACTACTAGGTTAACAAGTTCTTTTTTTAACACTTACATGATTTAGCACCAATATTCAAATAACCATTCATATTAATCCATATGGCAGCTATCAAAAAATTAGAAGACATTGCTACACAAGTTAGAAGAGATATTATCAGGCAAGTGAATTCCGCAGGAACAGGCCACCCAGGTGGTTCTTTAGGATGCGCAGATTTTCTAACAGGACTTTATTTTGAAATCATGGACAGAAAGCCTGGTTTTGAGATGGCAGGTAAAGGAGAAGATTTATTTTTCTTATCCAATGGTCATATATCTCCAGTTTTTTATAGTGTATTAGCTCGGGCTGGTTACTTTCCAGTGGAAGAGTTAGCGACTTTTAGAAAACTAAATACTCGGTTACAAGGTCACCCTACAACGCATGAAGGGCTACCTGGAATTAGAGTTGCTTCTGGTTCTTTAGGGCAAGGAATTTCTGTAGCCATTGGGGCAGCATTATCAAAAAAATTGAATGGAGATGATAAGCTTGTTTACGCTTTAACTGGAGATGGTGAATTACAAGAAGGACAGAACTGGGAAGCCATCATGTTTGCGCCTCACCACAAAGTGGACAACTTAATCGTTACGGTCGATTGGAATGGTCAACAAATTGATGGCTCTACGGATGATGTTTTAGAATTAGGAGATTTAAGAAAGAAATTTAGAGCATTTGGATGGGAAGTAATGACGATGGATGGCAATAATATGCGAAAAGTCATTAACGGATTGAGAAAAGCTAAGAAAAAAGCAGGAAATGGAAAACCTGTAGTTATCTTAATGAAAACCGTTATGGGGCAAGGCGTAGATTTCATGATGCATACGCATGCATGGCACGGAAAAGCGCCTAATGATGAGCAAACTGCAACTGCTTTAGCTCAGTTACCAGAAACAATTGGCGATTATTAAAAAACCGTCTCTTTTTAATATATTTGTATTTTTAGAAAAGAAGCACATAGCCTCCATTATTTTAGATGCGAACTATGTGCTTCTTTGTTATAAAACAATTGTAATAGATATCTTAGAATGGAAGCAAATGCCTCCTCCTTCTAAAACTATTTTTTGTCTTTCAAAATAGCACCTAATGCACGAGAAAATTCTCATCCTAGATTTTGGTTCTCAATACACCCAATTAATTGCCCGAAGAGTTCGTGAACTCAATATTTATAGTGAAATCGTACCTTATAACAAAATTCCAGTTTTAGATGAATCTATAAAAGCCGTCATTCTTTCAGGAAGTCCTTTTTCTGTTACGGATAAGAAAGCGCTTCAAGTAGATTTAGATAAAATCATTGGCAAAAAACCAGTATTAGGAATCTGTTATGGTGCCCAATACATTGCTCAAAAATTAGGTGGGAATGTACAGCGGTCAGAAAAACGAGAGTATGGGAAGGCAAAATTAGAAAGTGTGCAACAAGACCCATTCCTAGATGGCATTCAAAAAGGTTCACAGGTCTGGATGTCTCATGGAGATACTATCTTTGAAATTCCAAAAGGATTTAAAGTATTAGCGGGCACAGAGAGTATCCCAATCGCGGCTTTCAAGGCAGCAGATAAGACTTATGCAGCACCAGTCTATTGCATCCAATTTCACCCAGAAGTAACGCACAGCATTGATGGTAAAAAGTTATTAAAAAATTTTTTAGTAGATATTGCAGGTTGTTCTCCAAGTTGGACGCCAGCTTCTTTTGTTGGGCAGACAATTACTGAATTAAAAGAGAAATTAGGCGATGACAAGGTAATCATGGGGCTTTCAGGTGGTGTTGACTCTACGGTAGGCGCAGAATTACTACACAAGGCAATCGGAAAAAATTTGACCTGCATCTTTGTAGACAACGGCCTTTTGAGAAAAGATGAGTTTCAAGAAGTCTTAGATTCCTACAAGGTAATGGGGTTGAATGTAATTGGTGTTGATGCTCGTCAACGATTTTGGACCGAATTAAAAGGAGAAAGTGACCCAGAGAAAAAGCGAAAAATAATTGGTCGAGTTTTCATTGAAGTTTTCGAAGCAGAGGCCAATAAATTAAAAGACATTAAGTGGTTGGGACAAGGTACCATTTATCCAGATGTTATCGAATCTGTATCTGTACATGGTCCCTCAGTGACCATCAAGTCTCACCATAATGTTGGTGGATTGCCAGACATTCTAAACCTCAAAATTATTGAACCGCTGAGAAGTTTATTCAAAGACGAAGTTCGGAAGGTAGGTAAAGAATTGGGAATTCCTGACAATATTAATGGTCGACATCCATTCCCTGGACCAGGATTGGCTATTAGAATATTAGGAGATATTACCCCAGAGAAAGTCGCCCTCTTACAAGAAGCCGATGCAATTTTTATTAATAATCTAAAAAAACACCAACTTTATAATGAAGTTTGGCAAGCAGGCGTTATCTTGTTGCCAGTCCAATCAGTCGGAGTCATGGGAGATGAACGAACGTATGAGCAAGCAGTGGCACTTAGGGCGGTAAATTCAATGGATGGAATGACTGCTGAATGGAGTAAATTACCTTATGAATTTTTAGCAACAGTTTCAAGCGAAATAATCAATAATGTCCGAGGGATAAATAGAGTGGTTTATGATATTAGTACAAAACCACCAGCGACCATTGAATGGGAATAGGAAGTTATTTATGATAATTGAAAGGTATTCATCCATAGTCGGATAACCTAAGTAGCACGAAGTAAAACTTCCCCAAAACCCGAAGTAATAAACTTATTCTAATTAAATCTTAGACAAACATGAAAATCTGGGTCAACCATAAAGCATTGCCTTTATTTTTTATCTTTTTGTTAATTGGACTTACTTCTTGTGATTCATTTAAAAAATTGCAGGATCCAAATAAGCCAACTTCTTCGAAAAATAATGAAGGAAGGGATAATGAATTAGATGAAATTCAAGGAAAAAGAGTCTATAATCCTGAAACAGGAAATTATGAAGTAGTGACAGATGTTACAGGAGATTTGGATACCATTAAGTGGTCTGAACCAGCACCAACCGAAGTAGTTCCACCGATAACATCAGAGGCAACTCAAAACGGTGGAAGTGCAGGCTTTGATGAAAATACTGAAAAATTATATTCTTATAATGTCGTATTAGCTCTCCCCTTTTTAGCAGATAAATATGACCCTGTCGAAAATAAAATTGACCGACGTTCTGTTCCTGCATTAAATTTTTATGAAGGAGCAAAAATGGCATTTGATGTACTGTCTGGAGAAGGTGTTAATCTAGAAGTCAGTGTCCTAGACACTCGAGCTTCGGAAGGGTCAACCATACAATTGACCAATAGTTATGAAGCACAAACTGCACATTTAATTATTGGAACTTTTAGAAATTCTACTGGTCGAGCAATGGCAGGGTTTGCGAAAAAAAATAAGACCCCTTTTGTCTCCCCCATTTATCCCCATCAAAATCTAACAGAAGATAATCCTTTCTTTATTCAACTTAATCCCAGTGCAAAAACTCATGCAGAAGCGATAATGGAACATGCAAAAGCAAGATTCCAGGCTGACCAAATAGTTGTTTTTGGCAGAAATAATTCGCAAGAACAGCAATTAATGCAATATTATTTAGATGCGCATGTTGCTATGGAAGGAGGTAGTGCTAATGCAGATTCCATTCGATTCGTAACCATCGATGAAGAAACAATGCCGATAGATGACTTCGATTTTGAGCCTTATATGAACGAGTTAAGTACAACAGCATTTATTATAGCTTCGTCTAGTCAGAGTTTTGTTTATGCAATGCTTAGAAATTTAGATTTGAAAAAAGGAGACAATTCTGTAGTCGTTTATGGACAACCAAGATGGAAGGATTTCACCCAAATTGGTTATCAACTATACGAAACGATGAATGTGCATATCACTTCTGATGCTTATCTAAATCCCGATGACTTTAATGTCCAATCCTTTAATGAAGGATTTTATAATAAATTTGGGATGCCACCAACCACAGAAGCCTTCAAAGGATATGATACGGTCTTATTCTTCGGAAGAATGCTGCAAGAATTTGGAACTGGATTCAAAAGCAAACTAGACCAAAATGCAAAAGATGGGCTACATACTCGTTTTGATATCCAAAGGGCAGTAACTGGACCTTTACAAAGTGTAGAAGGCTCAGATTTAAATAAATTCGACCAATTCATGAATAAACATTTGAATATCCTTGAGTTTACTGGGTATCAATTCAGAAAAGCAGACTAATAGTGGTGAGTTGTAAGTGGTAAGTTGTAAATCTTGCTTTTTGAACCAAAACAGAAAATGGTCTAAATGCTAAAACTTTTTAGGATTTAGACCATTTTAGTATTAGTTATATTTTTAAATAAGAAATTATCAATTATGTTGAGTAAAGAGTGGAAAACCACCAAGGAGTATAAAGATATTACCTATAAAAAAAGAAATGGAGTCATTAGGATTGCTTTCAATCGGCCAGAGGTTAGAAACGCTTTTCGTCCAAATACAGTTTTTGAATTATTAGATGCTTTTCATGCTGCCAAAGAAGACCGAGAGGTAGGCGTAATCTTATTTTCAGGAGAAGGTCCATCGCCAAAAGATGGTGGCTGGGCATTTTGTTCAGGAGGTGACCAACGCGTACGTGGAAAGACGGGTTACCAAGGTGGAGATGGAATTGGCAGGTTGAATATATTGGAAGTTCAGCGATTAATTCGGTTTATGAATAAGCCTGTGATTGCGGTTGTCCCTGGATGGGCAGTTGGAGGAGGACATAGTTTGCATGTAGTATGTGAT
>CALJVJ010000091.1 GCA_937974625.1 uncultured Saprospiraceae bacterium | reverse complement strand
GGCTTAGCTTCCTCTTTTTTAGGAATGCTAATATTCAAAATGCCATTTTTGTAATTTGCTGCAATTTTAGCTGCATCTACCGTATCTGGTAAAGTGAAAGTCCTTTTGAAGGCAGCGTATTTGAACTCTTTACGAGTGAATTTTTCACCTTCTTTTTCTGTAGCCTCTTCTTTCTTCTCAGAGGAAATGGTTAAGACGTTATCATCAATTTTGATTTCAATGTCTTCTTTGCTATATCCTGGTGCGGCTAAAGCTAAAGCAAATCCATCTGCGTCTTCTTTTACATTAACAGCAGGTTGGCTACCGTTCCACACACTTAAATTTTCGTCTAAATTTTTAACGAAGTCTTCATTAAAAATATCATTGACTACTTTTGCAAAAGTTGGGAAGCCGTGATTTCTTCTTACTAATTGTCTCATTTTATAAAATTTTTATTGGTTAGTAATTTTAAGCAAACTTTCTTTTTTGATTTTCAGAATGCTTATCAATTTTTAATTAATTTACACTTTACCTACATCAAGTGATGTGCCATGCCATTTTTTAGGTCATTTCTGCTGAAAATGCAATATTATTAATGCCATAATGGCACTTGTATTTGGTTTTTACTGACACTTTGTCTTTTACTGTTTAAAATAAATCAGAATAGGATATGAAACGATTATTTTTTGTTGGCGTCTTTTTTTGTTTAGGGATGCCGTTTATAATTGCTCAAACGATTACGGGACAAGAACTTTTAGAAAAAAGTATTCAATACCATGACCCAAAAGGTAAGTGGGATAAATTTGAAGCAACGATGCATTTTAGGGAAACTCGACCTAATGGTGCCGACCGTCAGACGACTATGATGCTGAATAATAAAAAAAGTACCTTCTCTTTAGACCAAATGAGTTCAGGGCATCATGTGGAAAAGTTTATCAAACAAGACCAATGCAGTTACAAAGTAGATGGTGCTACAACTGTGGCTGACAGTTTGATACAAAAGTTCAGATTGACCTGCCCTCAGATGCAAAGAATACGTAATTATTACGTTTACTTATGGGGAATGCCGATGAAGCTGAGAGACCCTGGTACCCAAATTCAAGAAAAGGTAACGAAAACAACTTTTATGAATAAAGCTGTTTTATCAATGAAAGTTACTTATGAGCAGTCTGTAGGAAAAGATATTTGGTACTTCTATTTTCAACTTGATAACTATGCACTTGTAGGCTATCGCTTTTATCATGACGAAGCAGCTAATGATGGAGAGTATATACCCCTAGAAGGAGAAGAGACGATTAATGGAATTCGATTTCCAAAAACTAGAACTTGGTTTGTAAATAAAGATGATAGACTATTAGGTGCTGATATTTTAGAAAAAAAATAAAAATGAATTTAACTGCAAAAGCTATTGCTGAACTTTTAGGTGGGGTTGTCGAAGGAGATGAACAGGTATTTATCACGCATCCTGGGAAAATTGAGGTGGCTGGGGCTGGCGCAATTACTTTTTTATCTAACCTTAAATACGAATCTTATATTTATAGTACTCAAGCTTCTGCTGTTTTAGTGAATTCGGATTTTAGCCCTTCTAAAAAAGTTGATTCGACACTTATTAAAGTTAAAGATGTTTATAGTGCTATCACCACCTTCTTGGAATTTTATGAGCAGTCTTTTCATCCAGAGAAAAGTATTTCTTCTTTAGCATTCATTCATGCGTCTGCTCAACTTGGCGATGAAACTACTGTTGGCGATTTTACTTCTATTAGTAGTGAAGTGACTATTGGAAAAGGTTGTAGGATTTATCCTCAAGTTTTTATTGGTGTAGGAACGACGATTGGTCATAATGTAACGATTTATCCTGGTGTGAAAATTTACCATGATTGCCAAATCGGAGATGACTGCATTATACAAGCGAATGCAGTTATTGGAAGTGACGGGTTTGGTTTTGCTCCTCAACCTGATGGTTCTTACAAGAAAATACCTCAAGTCGGTAAAGTAATATTAGAAGACAATGTGGAAATTGGGGCAAATACCGTGATTGACCGAGCAACGATGGGTGCCACGATTATTAAAAAAGGAACAAAACTAGATAACCTTATACAAATTGCCCATAATGTGACTGTTGGAGAAGATACTGTGATTGCTGCACAAGCTGGAATAGCAGGTAGTACACGTATTGGGAATCAATGCCAAATAGGCGGGCAAGCAGGCTTTGCGGGCCATATTGAAGTGGCAGACAAAGTTAAAGTACAGGCTCAAAGTGGGGTTGCTGCTTCTATTAAAGAAGAAGGTCGAAAGGTTTATGGCTATCCTGCCCTTTCTTATCAGGACTATTTACGTGCTTATGCTTTATTTCGCCAATTGCCTGATTTGGAAAAACGAATTAGGGAACTGGAGAAAACAGAAAAATAAAAAATTATATAACAATTAAATTTACTTTATATCTATCTGTAAATTAATCGCCAAAGGTTTTGGTCTTTTCTTGATTTTTACTAATTTAGGAGCATATTTGGACATAATCCCAAGTAGATTTGATTAAATGAGCCTACAACGATATATCAATCAATTATTGCAGGACATTGGAGCCGCAACTCGGAATGTTCCTGAACCTTGGTATCCCCTAGAAGAAGAGGCTGATGAAGAATTTGGTGTACTACCTTGGATGGAAGACCCTAAAAATGCACCTACTAAGTCTCTTGAAGAATGGACTACTTTAAAAAAAGAACAATTCCCTCCTGAAAGTAGATTAACCGATACGCAAGTTAGTGCTTTGCTTTATGCTATTAAAGCTATGTTAGACGCTTATAACTGCTCTGCTGTTTTCCAAATAGAAGTGCCTGACCGTATTCAATACCGAGTTATTCGGGAACGATTTCGACAGGAAGTACCAATGTTAAAAGCAAATTATTTCTTTTTTGAACTGTGTGATAAAAAAGATAAAACAGACCGTTCTGACTGTCTTTTAGGCGAGAAGTATTGCCACTGTGCTTTTTTTGAAGCTTTCTTCGAAAAATTTGAAGATAATCAAGAAGAAGAATCCGATTTAAATGTTGATCCCTACGAAGAATATATGCTAAAAAGGAGATATGGAGATGATTGGCATAAATATATTGCCTATGAAGAGGAAGTAGATTTTGATGACTACAAGGAAGAAGATGATTTAGGTCTAGATGATTTGGAAGATGACTCAGGGGATGATTTTCCTTTTTAAAATCTAATCTTTCAATAATTTTTCTAAGCCTATTCCTCTAGACCCTTTTAATAAGAAAAAAGTATTTTCAAAAGATTGTTTCCAAAACCAAGTCTTTAAAGTTGTAGTGTCCGGAAATTGTTTTATACCCTTCCTATTTAATTGACCGAATTCTTTTCCTACCGTTAATATTTCTAAACCTAAACTTTCTGCTAAATCAATTATTTTATGGTGAGCTTCGACACTGTATTTTCCTAATTCTAGCATATCGCCAATAATTGCAATCTTATTTTGACCTTTATAACTTGCAAAGCTTTCTAAAGCTTTAGTCATGCTGGTTATGTTTGCATTATAGGCATCTAGCAAGAATTTATTACTCCCTTTTTTAATGATTTGAGAGCGATTATTACTAGGCGTATAACTTTCTATTGATTGCTTAATTTTTTTATAAGGTACTTTAAAATAGCGGGCTAGCGTAACCGCTGACATGATATTATTAAAATTATACAAGCCAATAAGCTGACTTTTAATGTTTTGTAAAATTCCTTTTTTTGATAAAAATGCAATTTCGACGAACGGGTTGGCTGAAACTAGTTTCGTCTCGAAAATGGGAACTTCTAAATCAGGCGTTATACTTTTGGTATATAGTACTTTGTATAGATTTGGTCCTGCCATTTCTTGCAGGTGTTCTTCCTTTTTATTGATAAAGGCTAAACCTTTATTTTTCTCTAAATATTTATACAGTTCTCCTTTGGCTGTCTTTACCCCTTCAAAACTACCAAAACCTTCTAAGTGTGCTTCGCCTACATTGGTAATTAGGCCATGAGTAGGTGCTGCAATTTGACAGAGAAAGTCAATCTCTCCCACATGATTAGCACCCATTTCTATAATGGCAACTTCTGTATTGGCTGGCATCGCTAATAAGGTCAGTGGTACACCAATATGATTATTAAAATTACCTTTTGTATAATGTGTGGGATAGTGACTTTCTAGTACAGTGCTTATGAGTTCTTTAGTAGTCGTTTTTCCATTTGTACCCGTAATACCGATTACTGGAATTTCAAATTGGGTCCGATGATGATGAGCGAGCTGCTGTAATGTAATTAAGACATCTTCTACTAAAATGAATTGTTTGTGCTTACTAAGATTCGGATTATCGATAATCGCAAAAGCAGCTCCTTGTTGTATGGCTTGTTCTGCAAATTGATTGCCATCAAAATTTCCGCCTTTTAATGCAAAAAAAAGACAACCAGACTCAATCTTTCTTGAATCTGTGCAGACATTTGGATGGTCTAAAAATATTTTATAAAGCGCAGCTATGGTCATAAAAACTATTGTAGAAAAATATCAATTCAACAAGCTGCAAAATAAAAAAGCCTTTGCGTAATTACTACACAAAGGCTTTTTATTTTTTAAATAAACTTATTCTTCTTATTTATATCTTCTCTTACTCTTCTTTTTCTTTGATTTAAACTTCTTACCAGCATTGTCTTCATTTCCAGTTGGACCACCATTTCTAGTCATCGCACATCTGAATCCAATTGTTCTATCTCCTTTATCTTCCTCTTTAAACCTTCTTGCTCCTGGAGATAACCAATATGCTCTATCTGCCCAAGAACCACCCTTTACGACTCTTGCTTTATCACTAATCAAAGTTGTTTTTCCATAAGAATAGAAAACTTCTGATTCTTTATCACCATCTAAGTAATTAAATACTTGACCACGCTTATAGTTTTCTCTGTTAGCTACCTCATCATCTTCTTCTGCTCTGTATCTTAATCGACCTAAGCTATCTTTTTCTACTGCAGCACCATCTTGGTCCAATTCTAATGTTTTAAACTTATTACCTCTAAATGGATTTAAATCATGGTTATCACCATCTCTTAAATCGCTAGAAGTCATTGGACGGTAAAGGTCTAATGCCCACTCACTCACATTACCTGCCATGTTATAAAGCCCAAAATCATTTGGGAAATATTGTCTTACAGGAGCAGGAAAAGCAGATTCATCATTTAAGTTACCCGCTACACCCATATAATCACCGCCACCTCTCTTGAAGTTAGCTAGGATTTCTCCTTGATATTTATCTCTTTTTTGATATCTAACTGTATTACCATCCCAAGGATAAATTCTGAAAGTGGTAATTCTTTCGTCTTTTTCAGATGCCATGTTTCCTCTTAATGCTAAGGCTGCATATTCCCATTCGGCTTCTGTTGGCAAACGATATGAAGGTAATAAAATACCATCTTCGTATCGAACTGGTCTTTCCCCACCTGTTTTCAAGTCTTTTTTGTTCTTACGAACATCTCCTTGATATTGCCCTTCTAAATAAGAACCGGTATCAAAACTATCTTCATCTTTTTGCTCAGGATTTTGGTTCAAAATGCCTTTAGCTTGCAGAATCATTTCGTTTACACGGTTGGTTCTCCAGTAACAATACTCATTAGCTTGTTCCCAAGTTACTCCAACAACTGGATAGTCATCATAAGAAGGGTGGCGGAAATAATTTTCTACCATTGGCTCATTAAAAGACAATTCGTCTCTCCAAACTAATTGGTCTGGTTCTGCCTTTTTTAATACCTCTGGATAAGACTCGCCATAAACACGGTCTAGCCAATATAAATATTCCCGATAATCGATATTTGTTACTTCTGTTTCGTCCATGTAGAAAGAGTTAACTGTAACTCTTCTTGGTACGTTATTCCATTCGAAGGTAACATCTTGGTCTGTTTGACCCATTGTAAAAGTACCTCCCTCAATCAGGACTAAATTTGGTCCAGTTACTTGCCCTTCGTAGTCTAGTTTTTCAAAACCACCTGATTTTTGGTCGTTATAGTTCCATCCAGTAGTAGCAGATTTTTCTTTTTTACCACAGGCAGAAAGTAGCACCGTGCAGACTAAAAGTGTTACGCTTAGTTTTAGCAGCCTATTCATTGACGTTCTATTTGATGATATATTGACAAGCACTAGTTATAATTAATGACTAAAAAAAAAATCTGCATTTAGTTTTTCAATTGAATGTTTTTGTCATAGGTTTTCAACCCATTACAAAAAAATCATTTGAAAAACGCAAAATTTATTTTTTCGCCGTTTTTATGTGTGATAAGGCTTGACAATAGATGAATAATTTATTTTTAATAATGTCGTAAACTTATGCTGATTTTACTAAAATCAACTTGTCACAAAAGTATTAACGGAAAAGATTTGATTTTCTTATCCAAATGATACGCTATTTTGTAAACCAGTTTGCAAAAGTATTGATAAAATTCAAATTGGAAAATTTTGTTGAAGGATATGAAAAATATTTTACAAAAGTCTTGGTAGGATATTTTATTGTTGAATGGCGAAAATACTAGCTAAATACAGCAACTCAACAATAAAACCATTTAACAAAAAATCACCTAAATATTTCAAAACAATCGTTGTAGTCTGTTCTTCTAGAACGATTCTGGTCCAAATTAATGATGAACGAAAACTCGTGTGTTCCGCCTGTTACACCTGTTGATAGTCCCGAAACCGTGAAGTCATAACTATAACCAAATTTCATAACTCCTTTCTGAAACCCCACTAATCCAATAGCTGCATCTCCGTTTGAGAATGCATGCCTGTACCAAGCTCCTGCAAAAAACGCACCAAAGCCGAAATAAGTGCCTGCATTTACTTGTCCAAAGTCCCCTTGTTTCACAAACATAATATTCGGAGATATAAACGTATTGGAATTCCCTTTATTGTCTGCAAATAATGGAAACTGTGCACCTGTATGAATAGACAACCTAACGGGCAATCCGCTATTGATGTTACTATTAATGGCAAATAAGCTTTCATCGGGCGTATTCAAGTGCTTGATTGTGATACCTCCATAAAATTGTTTACTATAAGCTAGAATACCAGTTGATAAATCTAAGTAACTTTTAGTTAAATTATCTGGAGCAATTTCGTTAGTTGGAAAATTGATTTCTCCTGTTGGGTCAATTTGGTCTGGAAATACGAGTTTATCCCAATTTAACGTATTTTGAACCGCACTTCCTTCTATCCCAAATTTAATAGCAAAATCTCTGTTCACTTGCACTTTATAGCTGTAGATAGCACTTACTTTTGTGTTTTTATAAATCCCATCTCCTGCATCATCTGATTGCACCATTAGTCCAATTCCACTATTCATCCCTTCTATAAATTGACTAAAAGAAGCCGCATAGGTGACGTAAGTTTTGAAGCTGTTGAATCCTGACCATTGATTTCTATAGTTTACGGTGATGAATGGGGCATAAGTATTCCCCGCAAATGCTGGATTTAATTGTAAAGGTGCAGCGTAAAACTGTGTAAATACAGGGTCTTGAGCTTTTACTTCGTTTATAGAAAAAAAGATGGAAAGTGATATAAAAAGAAGTATCTGTCTTAGCATTGACTAGTTGTTTGACTTATTTCCAAAGATATTCTAATTAACTTTGTATTTCTTAGTTATCCTAAATTTTTTAGGCAAAACTATTATTACAAGCTACAAAATAAATGTTCAAAATCAAAAATGTAATCCCTTTAGGTTAAAATGAAACGATTATGCTAACTAACAGACGCTAAAAATTGTTGATTTTAACTTTTGACGGACTTTTTTTAACAATAGCTTTTTATTTTGTTCGTTTTTTGAAGAGCCCAGCTTAAATCAAACTCCAGTAAATAATACAATTCCTATATAAATGAGAATTTTTACAATAATAGCACTCCTTTTATACGCCGTTCTAAGCTTATCAGGACAACGACCATTTATTATTCAAAAGAAACTAAATTGGTCTCCTTCGCCAATTATTCATAATCCTACAGGGAATTTCGAAAAACAACTTTGGACTTTTGAGGATAGTTATGCGAATCCCAAACACCCGACGCTTCCTGTTTTTTCTGAAAGATTTGAGGTGACAGGTAATGGTGAAATAAATATAGAATTGATTAATGCGCAATTTGCGCCGCTTAATAAATTGACTGTTCCTGATGATGTTTATTTGAAAGAAACTATTCAAATCGGAACAACTGTAGAAGCTGACCGAAACCAATTTTTTGGTAAAGTTTTTTTTATTCCAATCATAAAAAAAGGGAATAGCTATGAAAAATTAATTTCTTTTGATTTGCAAGTAACGTTTAATCCTAGATCTGCTAAAGTTGCCAATTCAAGAAATATAGACCATACCTTTAATTCTGTATTAAAAGATGGCGCTATTTATAAAATTGCGGTAACTAAAAGAGGTATTCAGAAATTAGACTACGCTTTTTTAAAAGATGAATTGAAGATTGATATTGATAATATAGACCCAACAACTATTAAATTATATGGCAATGGTGGAGGTGTTTTACCACAAACTATTGCAGATTTTCGGTATGATGATTTGCAAGAAAATGCTATTGAGATTATTGGAGAAGGAGATGGCCGTTTTGATGCAACAGACTATATCCTATTTTACGGAGAAGATGCTAATAAGTGGAAATTCAGTGAAACAGAGGCACTATTTAATCGAGAGATGAATATTTATGACGATAACAATTATTATTTTATAAAAATCAGTGGAGGAAAAGGAAAGCGTATAGCTAGCCAAAATTCTTTAGCGATTACGGATTACACAACCAATGCGTTTACAGATTATGCAAGACTAGAAGAGGAATTGATTAATTTGCTAGATAATTTTTCCCAAGGACAAGGAACGGGAAAAAATTGGTACGGCGACCTTTTTGAAACGATTAGAGAAAGAACTTACGGAGAATTCTCTTTCCAAAATATTTTAACTACCGAACCCGCTAATATTAAAGCTGTTTTTGCGGGTAGAAGTAATGCAACAACGTCTTTTAGTGCTTCAGTTGCGGGAGACCAATACACGGCTACTATTAGACGCTCCAACACAGGAGACGTGGAAGATAAATATGCCCACCTTGGCCTTATTAATGAAGTGTTTATGCCAAATTCGGAAAATCTACCTGTTCGTATTGAGTACCCACAATCGGCAAGTAGTACTGGGTGGTTGGATTATATACAGCTGAACGTACGGAGGAGTTTAGTTTTTAATAATAGTCAATTGATTTTTAGAGATCCGCAGACTTTAAATTCAACTACGAGTACTTTTGAATTGGCTAATGTTAATAATAATGTATCGGTATGGGATATTTCAAATCCTTTAATTCCTAAAAGTCAACAATTTAACCTTGTTGGGAATGCCTTAAGCTTTGGTGTAAATACGACTAGTTTAAAAGAATTTGTTGCTTTTAATACTAATGGTGATTTTTTTAAACCTACGGCAATTGGTAGTATTCCCAATCAGAATATTCATGAAATTACTTCCGCTGATTTATTAATTGTTTACCCAGCAGCATTTGAAAATGCTGCGCAACAATTAGCCACGCATCGTAGAAATCATAGCAATTATGAAGTGGTAACAGTTTTAGTAGATAATATCTATAATGAATTTTCAAGCGGTAGCCAAGATCCTACAGCTATCCGAGATTTTGTGAAAATGATAGCGGACCGTTCTCCTAGATTCAATTATTTACTCTTATTAGGAGATGGTTCTTTTGATTTTAAAAATCTTAAGAATTTACCTGACCCTTCAGGTTTTATCCCTGTTTATGAGACAGATGAATCTTTGGAACCTATCGAAGGATTCCCTACAGATGATTATTATGCTTTGTTAAGTGAGAATGAAGGAGACGATTTGAGAGGTGCTTTAGACATTGCGGTAGGTCGAATTCCTGCAAAAACGGCAGAAGAAGCAGAAGCGGTCGTTCGAAAAATAATTAATTATGATACGAATCCTAAAACTTTAGGTAATTGGCGATTGAATCAAACATTCATGGCGGATGATGAAGATAATAGTTTACATCAACGACAAGCGGATGGTATTTCATCAAAGGTCGATGAAGAGTATGAGGTATATAATGTTAATAAAATATTTTTAGATGCTTTTCAACAAATTACGACTCCTGGTGGAGAACGTTATCCATCTGCTAAGGAAGCATTGAATAATGAAATTTTTAAAGGTATTTTAGTTTTGAATTATCTTGGGCATGGTGGGGCAAAAGGTTGGACACAAGAACGAGTTTTAGAAAAAGGAGACATTACTGCTTGGTCCAATTTCAACAAATTGCCTTTGATGGTTACGGCTACTTGTTCTTTTACAGGGTATGATGACCCTAATTTTGTTACCTCTGGAGAAGAAGCTTTACTTAATCCAAATGGTGGAGCAATAGGTTTATTTACTACGGTTCGTGCCGTTTATTCTTCTCGAAATGAACGATTAACTAAAGCTGTTTTTGACCAGATATATGAAAAGGTTGATAACGTCCACCCGCCAATTGGCGAAATCATGAGATTAGGGAAGAATAGTAATTCTGCGGATACAACGGATATCAATTCTAGAAAATTTACTTTAATAGGCGACCCTTCTATGCAATTGGCTTTGCCAAAATTTGATGTGGTGACCACTAAAGTTAATAATCAGTTGGTAAGCACAAATCGAATTGATACTATCCAAGCATTAGAACGTGTAACAGTCGAAGGCTTTGTAGCTGATAATGCAGGTAACCCGATGACTTCTTTTAATGGGAATATTTTTCCGACTGTTTTTGATAAAAAAGTTACGGTATCTAATTTAGGAAATGATGCAAGCAGTCGAATCCTTCCGTTCGATATACAAAAGAATGTATTATTCAAAGGTACAGCTAGTGTTACCAATGGGCAATTCAAATTTACCTTTGTAGTTCCTAAAGATATTAATTATGAATATGGTTTTGGAAAAATTAGTTACTATGCAGAAAATGGATTAATAGATGCAGGAGGCTATTATGATAATTTGGTGATTGGAGGTACTAAGACAGATGCGATTATTGATAATGAAGGCCCACTGGTAGAAGTATTTATGAATGATTCTACTTTTGTTTTTGGTGGAACAACCAATGCTAACCCAACCTTATTTATCTTACTTTCAGATGATAATGGGATTAATGTTTCTGGAACAAGTATAGGACATGATTTAACAGCTGTCTTAGATAATAATACTCAGAACACATTTTTATTGAATGAATTTTATGAAGCTGCGAAAGATGATTATAGAAGAGGACTTGTTCGTTTTCCTTTGAGTGATTTAACACCGGGTGTTCATGAAATAAAAGTGAAAGCTTGGGATGTTTTTAATAATTCTGCGGAAGGAACCACAGAATTTTTAGTTTCTGATGCTGCGGATGCAGCTTTGGAACGAGTTTTGAACTATCCAAATCCTTTTACCACCTCAACTCAATTTCAATTTTCACATAATCTTAGCGCAGGGCAACTAATGGAAGTACAAGTACGTATTTTTACAGTCTCTGGTCGTTTAATCAAGACGATTGACGCGGATGTCGTAAGTGACGGCAATCGAGTAAGTGATATTAATTGGGATGGAAAAGATGAATATGGTGGAGACTTAGCTAGAGGTACCTACTTATATAAGGTAAGTGTACGAGCAGCCAATAATGGAGACGGACAAACAGTGAATAGTGATTTTGAAAAGCTTGTGATTTTGAAATAAAAATACGAATACTATTTTCTAATATGCTAGTTTTAAACTTTTTGATGTTATCTACTTTAAGTTTTTCTTAACAGTGACAATATTTCCCGAAAATTAAAGTTTTAAAACTAACGATTTGGAAATTAGTCAATAGACTTAATTTTCAAAGAGCTGAAACAACTAAATTTGTGCAACAACATATTACAACAACATGAATTATTTCGACCAAAAAAATACTTATTTTTGGGCTTTTTTTCGCCCTTTACGCAACGATGCTATGAAAAAATCATTACTTACTACCCTAGTTTTGGTGATTCTGATTGGAATGACTGAAAAAGTTTCTGCGCAGTGTTTTTTAAACTCTGCTACTAATACTTATGAGACGGTGCTAGGTGAGCCTTGTGTTAATACCATTATTACAGCGGTTCCTTTTTTAAGAATTGTACCAGATGCTCGTTCTGCTGCAATGGGAGATGTTGGTATTGCTACTTCTACGGATGCAAATTCTATGCACTTCAATGCTTCTAAAATGGTTTTCGGAGAAGATAAAGGTGGTGTTGCTGTTACCTATACTCCATGGCTGAGGGCATTGAATGTGAATGATGTATATCTAGCTTATCTTTCTGGTTACTATCAATTAAACGACCAAGAAGCTGCTGGTTTTAGTTTAAGATACTTTTCTTTAGGAGATATTGCTTTTACCGATGAAAACGGTATGCCTTTGGGTAATGGTCGTCCTAACGAATTTGAATTGAATGGTTCTTATGCTAGAAAATTAGGTGATAATTTATCTGCTGGTTTAGGTGTTAAATTCATTTATTCTAATTTAGCTGCTGGACAAGAAGTTGGGGGAGAACAAATTTCCGCTGGAACTGCTTTTGCAGCAGATATTTCTATGACTTATAAATCAGGAACAATAGATTTAAATAACGGGTCTTCTGATTTAACGATTGGATTGGCTTTAACAAATATAGGTTCTAAAATTACTTATACTAACTCTATTAATAAAGATTTTATTCCTGCTAATTTTGGCATAGGCGCTGCTTGGAACTTAGACTTCGATGAGTTTAATAGGTTAACGGTAGCAATGGATATTAATAAACTAATGGCACCAACTCCTGACCCTGGATTGACAGATGATAATGCTGATGGAGTACCTGATTATAAGCAGGTTGGTACTTTTAAAGGGGTTTTTGGTTCCTTTGGCGATGCACAAGGTGGTATCTCAGAAGAGCTTAGAGAGTTGATGTATTCTTTTGGATTAGAATACTGGTATGATAAGCAATTTGCTGTAAGAACAGGTTATTTTTATGAGCATTCTACTAAAGGTAATAGAAAATACTTTACGGTAGGATTAGGCCTGAAATATAATGTCTTTGGTTTAAATATCTCTTATTTAGTACCAACAACCAATCAAAGAAACCCATTAGATAATACACTTAGATTTTCTATGTTATTTGACTTCTCTGCTTTCCGTGGAGACGCAGATTTGTAGAAAAGATGGTTTAAGTAGGTTTCAACTTCAGACTTAACCTACCTTACACCTTATAAAATGCCCGTAATAGCGAATTAGAATTGTCGCTGTTACGGGCATTTTTATTATAAGCGTGTAAGAAATAGCTATTTCTTAACGAAAGGATATTTTTCCTATCACATTCTTCTATTAAGTCTTTTTATTTCTCGTAACTTTGTGCCTTTCTATAAATATAAAATGGGCTAATTCCCTAACTTTTCTATGAGTGATTCAATTAAACATGAATGTGGTTTAGCGGTAGTTCGTTTACTTAAACCACTTGATTTTTACCATAAAAAATATGGAACTACACTCTATGGGCTTAATAAGTTACAATTGCTTTTACAAAAGCAAAGAAACCGAGGGCAAGATGGTGCTGGTCTCGCTACTATCAAATTAGACCCGAAACCAGGTAAAAGATATATTAGTCGTAAAAGATGTGTTTCGACTAACTATTTGGCGGACCTTTTTAGAGATGTTCGTAGCCATTTCAATGATTTAACGCCTAAGCAATTAAATGACCCTGAATGGATGAAGGCGAATAAGCCTTACATTGGAGAGCTATTAATGGGACATCTCCGTTATGGAACACACGGTGATAATTCAATAGAAACTTGCCACCCTTTTCTTCGACAAAATAATTGGATTAGCAGAAATTTGGTGTTAGCTGGTAATTTCAATATGACCAATGTTGATGAACTATTTGACGAGTTGGTCCAATTGGGGCAATATCCTAAACGAAAGGCGGATACAGTAACGGTCATGGAGAAAATCGGTCACTTTTTAGATGACGAAGTCCAACGATTATTTAATTGGCATAAACCTGATGGGTATTCTAATCAAGAAATTAATAATCTCATCTTTGATAATCTAGATGTCAAACGAATGCTCCGAAGAGCAAGTAAGCGTTTTGATGGTGGATATGTTATTGCTGGAATGATTGGACATGGAGATGCTTTTGTTATTCGTGACCCGAACGGAATTAGACCTGCTTTTTATTATGCCGATGAGGAGATTGTAGTAGTTGCTTCTGAACGTCCTGCTATCCAAACAGCAATGAATGTTCATTATACTAAGATAAAAGAATTGGGGCGTGGAAAAGCTTTAATAATTAAGAAAAGCGGAAAAATTCAAGAAAAGAAATATGTGGAGAAAAGAGCCAGAAAGGCCTGCTCTTTTGAGCGCATTTATTTTTCTAGGGGTACCGATAGAGATATTTATTTAGAACGAAAAAAACTAGGCGAACAATTGACTAAGTCTGTGTTGAAAGCAGTGGATAATGATATAAAGAATACCGTGTTTTCCTTTGTTCCTAATACAGCAGAATCTGCTTTTTATGGACTAGTAGAGGGCGCAGAAAAAAGTTTAAATAAACAAAAAAAAGCTCAAATTTTAAGCTTAGGTTCAACGATAAAACCAAAGAAATTAGAAAAAATTCTTTCTCAAAAAATAAGAATAGAAAAAACGGTAGTTAAAGATGCTAAGCTTAGAACCTTTATTGCTGATGATGCCACTAGAGGAGAAATGGTTTCTCATGTTTATGATGTAACTTATGGGATTGTAAATAACGAAAAAGATAATTTAGTCTTATTGGATGATTCTATTGTGAGAGGAACGACTTTAAAAGATAGTATTATTAAAATCGTTTCTCGTCTTCGACCTAAACGAATCATTATAGTTTCTTCTGCTCCTCAGATTCGTTATCCTGATTGTTATGGAATTGATATGTCAAAGTTTGGAAACTTTGCTGCATTCAAGGCTTTAGTTGCTTTATTAAATGAACATGGTAAAGCACATTTGATTAAGGAAACTTATAAAAAATGTAAGGCACAGCTAAAATTACCTGTGGAGCAAATGTCGAATCCGCTCATAGACTTGTATAATGAATTTACTTATGAAGCGATATCTGATAAAATTGCAGAAATGATTACTCCTGTGGGTATTAAGCCAGAAGTAAAGGTTATTTATCAAAAGATTGAAGGTTTACACAGAGCTTGCCCTAATAATAATGGAGATTGGTATTTTTCTGGGAATTACCCTACTCCTGGTGGGTTTAGAGTAGTTAATAAAGCGTTTGTTAACTATGTGGAAAAAAGAAATGAAAGAGCTTATTAAAATTGAAGCAACCTAAAAACAAAAGAGGGCAATTCTTTTAAAGAATTGCCCTCTTTTGTTTTTATATAATTTGGATATCTAAAATGCATTTAAGCAATTAATTCTTTAGCTGCTTTCATTGGCACACTGATACATTTCTTTTCCATATAGGTCATCATCTTTTCAAAAAGCGCCTTTGTATTGTCATCTAAAGCGTCTAAATCTTTTTTGAACACTTCATTCATAGCCTTTTTCTTAATGGCCTTAATTTCAGAAGGGACACTTTGCAAGGCTTTAGTAATTTGTCTCTGCTGAAAGACTTTTTGAAATTCATTGATTTGCTTTATCAATAATTTTTTTGCCTTACCAACTTCTTTTTTTCTGAATGCTAAATTTTGCTCTGCTAATTGCTTTAAATCTTCTATCTCGATATAGTTGATATTGAAATTGTCTACAACATCTCTGGCTACATTATTAGGAATAGATAAGTCAACGATTAACTTTTCGGTGGCATCTTTTCCTACTATCTTTTTATAAAGGGGTTGTTTGATTATCGCTTCTGTTGCGCCTGTACAAACAATAATACAATCAAATCCTTCCCTATAATCTTCTAATTCGGATAATAGAAAAGCATTGCCTTCAAATCTATCAGCTAACTTCTCTGCTTTTTCAATGGACCGATTAAATACCGTTACATTATTAAATTCATATTTTACCAAGAACTTAGAAACTAACAAATTTGTTTGCCCAGCTCCAACTAATAAAATTTTAGCTTCTTTTGAAATATTACTTTCTAATAATTTTTTAATAGCCAACGATACTACAGAGATTTGTTTTTCGCCAATCCTAGTTTGTGCATATACCTCTTTGGACGCCTCCACTACATGCTTCATCAACAACCGAATACCATCTCCTACTAAATTCCATTTATTACATCTGTAAAAGCCTTCTCGGATTTGACGTAAAATCTCTCGCTCTCCTACCACTAAAGAATCAATAGAAGCTGCTACCTCATAGAAATGATTGATAGCTTCTTTTCCTTCATATCCAGTAATGATTCGTTGAATATAATCTGTAGAAAGTGTAGGGTTTACTGTTTGAAAAAACTGTTCAAGAAAAGTTAGGTTAAGTTCTTTGGAAGATTTATATAAATAGATTACTCTGTTGCAGGTAGAGATGTATAAAAGTTCTTCTAAATTAAATTTATCTTTGAGATTTGCTAATTTCGTTTCTAATTCCTCATCAGTAGAATGGGTAATTAGGAAATCACCAATCCTTTCCAAACGGACATGTTTGTGTGTTACTGTCAGTATTTTATATTCGTTTAGCATATATTTTCTTTGTCCGCGCCAGGAATGAATCATATGTGATTGATTTTAAGTTTAATTAAATTTGAATTAAACATTCCTTATGACGACAAAATTAGGACTCTACTCGTGTAAGTTTGTCATTTTACTGTAAACAACGTTAAACAAAAAAAAATGACATGCCTGTGAAAAAACTATTTTTTCACTTTTTTTTGCAAATAACGGCAAAAATAGCCACTAATAACGTTTTTAAAGCATCTTTATGACAAATTTATCATCACAAAATAAAAATTGTTTAACCTCGTCATTTTGTCGCTTTTTGCTCTTTTTTACTTGTTTTTTACTTTCCACTAATATAGACGCTCAAAATCAACTTTGGACACCTATTTCTAATGATTTATTATCCAAAGAAAAATCTGGTGAATTTCAAAATTTTAGGCTATTTACCCTTAATAAACCTTTATTCTTATCTAGCATAAAGGATTTAACTAATTCTGCTAGACAACCTACCCTCCAATTTTCTCTTCCTTTTGGTGAAAGTATTAGGACCAGTATAACTTTAGTGAAGTCACCAATAATAGCAGAACGTTTAACGGATAAATATCCGACTATTCAAACCTTTAAAGTGTTAGAAACAGCTAATTCTTTAACGCAGGGGCGAATTAGTTGGGCAAATGGAATATTTTATGGACATCTCCTCCAAGATGGGGAGTCCTTATTTATTGAAAATGTGCAAATTGAAGGCTATGAAGATGCCTATTTGTTTTATACAGAAGAGAACCTGAATACTTCAGAAAATACTACATTAGTCTGTGGAAATAACTTACTTAAAAATTTAAAGAAAGACGAACTTACTTTAAAGCCATTAAGCACGGATTCATTATTTGATACCCACTTAAAAGTTTTTCGGATTGCGATTACCGCTACCGAAGGATTTACTAATGCTGCTGGAGGAACAAGGGAATCCGCGCTTGCGGCTATAGTAAGGGCTTTGACTAGTTTGAATGTGATTTATGAAAAAGATGCAGGCATTCGTTTTGTGTTGCACGAAAATAATGACCAATTAATTTTTACGGACTCTATTCTTTCCCCATATACTGATTCGGAAGATGCTTTTGGATTATGGTGGGAAAATGCCTTTTTATTAGATAGTCTCTTAGGAAATGAAAATTATGACCTAGGACATGTTTTTGCAGCAGAATGCACTGGTGGCGTGTCAGGTTTGGCTGCCTTGGCTAGTGTCTGTTCTACCACGAATAAAGCTAGGGCTGCCTCCTGTGTATTTGACGGAAACTTAGGAACGTTTCGGACGACCCTTTTTCACGAAATAGGTCATCAATTAGGAGCTAATCACACTTGGAGTAATTGTGGTGTTGCGGTTAATGAAGGGCAGCGTTCTGCGGCAACAGCTGTTGAACCTGGAGGTGGTAGTACCATTATGTCCTATGGCGGGGTTTGTGGCCCTTTTGATATTGTAACGACTGCTCAAGATAATTTGCATGGGATTAGTATTCAAGAAATTGAAAGTGCTTTAACGAGTGATTCTATTGGTTGTTATCAACTCATTCCTACTGAAAATACACCACCAATAATAAATGTTATTGAAAGCGGTTTTACAATTCCAGTTGCTACCCCTTTTGAACTAAATGCAGTTGCTGAAGATGTAGATAATACGACTTTGACTTATTCGTGGGAACAATTTGATACTGGAGCGGTTAGTCGAATTGGTTTTCCTATTGAAAATGCTCCGAGTTTTCGCGCTTACTCGCCAGTAAGAGAATCCAAACGAATTTTTCCAAGAATTAATGATATCATTCTAAATAAGTCGTCTGATGTGGAAGTGCTGCCTGATACCTCTCGGATGTTGACTTTCGGGGTAACTGTGCGAGACAATGATGAACGTGGAGGAAGTACGGCTTTTTCAGAGGTCATGTTTTTTGCCTCTGCAGAGGCAGGTCCTTTTACCGTGTTACAGCCAGATTCTGCAAATATTGAATACGCACCGACTGATTCTATAGAAGTCAAATGGGAAGTGGCGAATACGGATGTTGCGCCAGTGAATTGCGCCTCTGTGGATGTTTATTTATCCTTTGATAATGGGAAAGAATTTAATTATCTTTTGGCTAAAGAGGTTCCGAACAATGGAGGAACAAGCGTCTTATTACCAGATACGACGACGACGAGGGCTCGCATTAAAATAAAGTGTTCTGATAATATCTTTTTTGATATGTCGAATAATCGTTTTAAAATTATAGCTCAAATTATTTCTTCTACTGAACAGATTTACACACAAGCTATTCATTTGTTTCCTAATCCAACAAATGATAAATTATCCGTTGTATTTCCTGAAACACTTCGAGAGGAATTGGATATAGTGATTATTGACGCTTTAGGACAAATTGTTAAGAGAGAAAATGTAGCTGCTCATACGACTAGTTTTATTATCTCTACGGATGGTTTTCCTACAGGAATTTATTATTTGAAAGGAAGTGTGGACAAACAAATTTTTTCAAAAAGATTTATAAAAAATGAGTAAAAATAATTCTTACTTTGAACAGGTTTTTGAAGTAACTCGCCTAATTCCTCATGGACGAGTAACTAATTATGGTGCCATAGCAAATTATTTATCACTAGGCTCTGCCAGAATGGTTGGTTGGGCACTAAACAAATGTAATTGGAACCAAGATGACCCTGTACCTGCACATAGAGTTGTAAATCGAAAAGGAGAATTAAGTGCTAAAGGACGATTTCCAACTCCGACTATGATGCAGGAACTATTAGAAAATGAAGGCGTAGAAGTGGTGGATGATAAAGTGAAGGATTTTAAAACTTTACTTTGGGTTCCGTCAGAGGAATTATTATAGACCTTTAAAAGCAAGCTATGGAATTTGTGAAAGCACTAAATTATTAATAAAAAATATTAAAACATGTTTGGAGATTTATTTGGAAATGTTGAGCAGCAACAAGCAGAATTACAAAAAAAATTAGCGACCATAGAAATTAATGGGGAGGCAGGAGATGGGGCTATCAAAGTAACAGCTAATGCAAATCAGAAAATCTTAAATATTTCTATTGATAAATCGAAATTAGATTGGGAAGATACGGAAGAGGTAGAAGATTTATTATTAGTAGCAATTAATAGGACATTGGAAAAGGCTGCGGCTAAACAAGCAGAAGAAAGTCAAAAATTGATTCAAAACATGATGCCTCCTGGCATGGGTGGTTTGGCAGATATGTTTGGTAAATAAGGAGCCGTTCTTTATTGCTACTTCTTAAAGTATACTTTTGACTAATAGGTAACTTTAGTTTAATGCCTTAAGTAAAATATTGCGGATAGATTAACGTTTAGATTGCCGTAGTTACTTTTTTAGAAAGGGCTAATATTAATTTCATGAATATAGGTATCGCTGTTTAAAACTTCAGATGCCCCAATAATTTCAGTTAGATGAGATTCTTTTTTAGTTGCGTATTAGTTTGTTTAGCGAGTTTTGTTCATGGTCAAGACCTTACCAATGGCTTGGCAGCTTATTATTCTTTTGATGATTGTCAAAATTTGAATAAAGAGGAAAGTGGGAATAATCAAGCAGCAGTTATTGTTGGAGAGCCTGCTTGTGTGTGCGGCGTTTCAGGCAATGCTTTGCTATTAGATGGTGTGGATGATTATTTACTTTTTTTAGGTACTATTAGTAATTCATTTAACAGAATTGATTATACCGTTAGTTTGTATGTCAAACCGACAAATGCTGTTGGTATTCAAGATATCATTTCTAAAAGTGAATCTTGTGGAGACCAAAGAGAGTTTAGTGTAAGTTATTCTTCCGGAGCTAATTCAATTTCGGCAGAATTAAGTGGGCAAATTGCTGCGGATTCTTTTAATCGAGTTTCTCTAAACTCTCAATTGTCTTTTGACCCTTGTTGGTATCATATTGTCGTATTGAGAAGAGGGACACAGAACCAATTATTTGTTAATGGAGAATTAGTCAGGGAGCGCTCTAGTCCTAGAATTAATTTTGATAATAATGCAGAATTAAATATTGCTAATGGGGATTGTGTAGGTATTACTAGAAATAGGTTTTCTGGACTAATTGATGAATTAAGGGTTTATAATCGTGCGCTTAGAGTAGAGGAAATTCAAGCATTATATCTTGCTCCAGACCGTATTCAAAATGATGATGTCTTACTTTTTTTGGGCAATTCTGTGGATATTTCTTTAAATGAGACTTGTGCAGATGCTTTTGCATGGTCGCCTGCCAGTGGTGTAAGCGACCCAAGTGAGGGAGAAGCAACAATTACACCTACAACCTCAGGGGTCTTTAGATACGATTTAGATTTGTCGGACCAATTTTGTATCGCTAGGGATACTATCCAAATTACTGTTATTGACCCTGAAGAATTACCTTGTGCGGCTCAATTGCCGAAAGCATTTACGCCTAATGGAGATGGTCGAAATGATACTTATGGTATTAGTAATTCTATCGTTTTAGATGGAAAATTAGTGGAGTTTGAAATTTTTGACCGTTGGGGAGGTCGTATTTTTTCAACGACCAGTCCTTTTGATAAATGGGATGGTACCTTTAATGGTAAAGAATTAAATCCTGGTGTTTTATTATATAGAGTAAGATATATGTGTGGCGAAGAAGAAAAGACAGATATGGGTAGTTTAACTTTGCTTAGATAAGATATTTAAGAAAAGTTGAAAATTAATAATTCTATTTTAAAAGTATTGATAATCAATACTTTATAACTTTAGAAGTATAATTTTTTGCTTTTCCCCATTTCTTACCATTAATTATATTGTTCTAACCTTGAAATTGAATGATGATTTATGTGTCTTTTTGAATTAAATTTCGTCAATACTACAACCAAAGTATTATTCTTTATATTGACCTTACTTAGTGATATACAAACATTTGGTTATTTTTGTTGAAATTTAAATTGAACACAAATGTTTAAACCATTCTATTTTTTATTAGCTAGTATTTTATTTTTAGGCTTTTTTACGCAATGTCAAGAGGCAACTGCAACTAAAGAAAATGTTACGGAGGCTGCGAAAGAAGTCGTGGAGCAACCTGTAGAAAAAATAACAGAAATTGTAAAAGCAGTAGACACAAGCTTACAACTTAAAGCAGAAGCTATTGCTGCGACTCCTGCTGCAATAGAAAAAGAAACGGCTAAAAAAGTCACTGCTACTACAAAAGATGCTGCGGATAGAAAAAAAGAACCTGTTACGCCCAAGAAGAAGAAGAAGAGGCGTTCTAAAATAAAGTTTGAGGAAACGACTCATAAATTTGGAACGATTAAAACAGGAGATAAAATCAGTCATAAATTTAAGTTTACTAATACAGGAAATGCGCCATTGGTCATTAAGAATGTAGATGTTAGCTGCGGATGTACTTTTCCTAGCTACCCTTTCTTACCTATCAAACCAGGAGAAGAAGGTGAGATTGATGTAACTTTTAACAGCGAACATAAAATAGGTCGCCAAAAACCAACTGTTACTGTTGTAACTAACGGAAGACCTAGAACGCTAAAATTGTATATGGAAGGCTTTGTAGAATAACCGATTTTATTATATTACTAAGAGAAAAATACTGCTCGATTGAGTACTTCAGAGAACGAACTAACCGATGCTACGCTCCTCCTCGCTAAGGAACATTTGCACAATTTAGATTTAGAGCAAGCCCTTTTGGCTATTGACCAATCATTAGAGAAACGTCAACAAGACCACGGCTCAGACCTTTCTGTACATGGTAATTTGTTGTGGGCTGAAATTTTATTAACTAAAGGTCGATTTTTACGAGATACCAGTTTTCCTACCCTTGCACTTACTAAATTATTAGCACTTAAGGAAATTATACCTTCATTAGATAAGTCTATCGCCTTCTTACCTTTTTATTTGTTAATTGGAGAGAGTTACTTTCAATTAGAAAATCGTGGAAAGGCTAAAGCAACTTATGAAAATATTCTTCAAATTAGCACAGAAAATAACCATGAATTAGGCGAGATTCAAGCATTGAATGGTTTGGCAAAATTGGCTTTCAACTCAAAGGATATGGAGGCATCTTTGAATTTTTCCAATCAATCTTTGGAGTTATTGATTCAGCATACAGATGAAGCGGCTTATGCTGCTCTGGTAGATAACTATTTAATACAAAGTGTCATTTTTCTACAAAAAAGAGATTTAAGCCAAGCTATAAATTTTGCCGAGAGGGCTTTACAGATAAGTAAAGAACGAAAGCTGAAAGAATGGACTCTTAAAGCATCTTTACTAGCAGGACGAATCGCTGTTCAATTGAAAGATTATGTTTTAGCGATTAGTTATTTGTTAGCAGCAAAAGCAGATAGTAAAGCCATCAATCATGAAGCACATTTTTCGGAAGCTTTGCTTTATATCGGTGTTATTTATAACGAAGTTTTTCATTACCCAAAATCATTGATATATCTAAACTTAGTGGAAGCCGCTCCTAAAAAATTATTACGACCTACTGACCAAGTTTTGTTACTAAATTTCTTGGGGAAATCTTACTTTTTGTCTGCGGATATTGAAAAAGCTGAGCAGTATTTCTTAGCAGCGGAAAGTCTAGCTAAACAATATCAGGTTAAACCAGCTTTAGCGTTTTGCTTAGCCTATCTAGGGGTAATTAATTCTAGTAAAAGTAAATTTAATAAAGCCCTAAGATATGCTAAGAAGGTTAATAATATTAGAGAGCAAATTGGAGATGTCGATGGCATACAAGTCAACTTGATTAATTTAGGTAGTGTTCATAATAAATTAGAAAAATATAGCGAGAGTATCAAATTAACGAGTAGAGGGATAGCGGCGGCTAAGAGAATGAAGGATGGCTTAGCAGAAATTAGAGGCTATCAAATCATGGCAGAAATTTTTCGTAAGAGAAAAGACTTTAAAAGTGCCGTTATGTATCAAATGATTTACACTAAATTTTATGAAGATTTTTATCAAAGAAATGACCGCCAACAAGTCTCTGAAATAGAACATCAATTCACTATACAGCAATTAGAAAAAAAGATTGCAAACCTGCAAAAAAAATAGGCACAAATTAAAGACTAATCGCCTCAATTTGTGCCTAATAACCATAAGCTAAATAATATTGTTCTTTATATAGTACAGCTATAGTTCAGCGAACTACTTACTGCAAACTTTTTAGTATCTGTAGTATTCTGGCTTGAATGGTCCATTAACTGTTACACCAATGTATTCTGCTTGGTCAGTTGACAATTCTTCTAATTCAACACCAATCTTAGCCAAGTGTAATCTTGCTACTTTCTCATCTAAGTGCTTTGGCAACATGTATACCTTGTTCTCATACTTATCCGTATTTTGCCACAATTCTAATTGTGCTAAAACCTGATTCGTGAAAGAATTAGACATTACAAATGATGGGTGACCAGTTGCACAACCTAAATTTACTAATCTTCCTTCTGCTAAAACAATTACATCCTTACCATTCAAAGTGTACTTGTCTACTTGCGGCTTTACTTCTACTTTAGAATCACCGTGCGTGCTATTTAACCAAGCCATGTCGATTTCATTATCGAAGTGACCAATGTTACAAACGATGGCCTTATCCTTCATTGCTTCGAAGTGCTCCTTTGTCAAAATATTTTTGTTACCTGTTGCAGTAACTACGATATTTGCTTCTGGAATAGCGTTAACCATTTTCTTTACTGCAAATCCGTCCATTGCTGCTTGTAGCGCACAAATTGGGTCAATTTCAGTAACGATTACTCGACATCCTGCACCTGCTAATGAAGCAGCTGAACCTTTTCCTACATCTCCATATCCTGCTACAACTGCTACCTTACCTGCCATCATTACATCTGTTGCACGTCTGATTGCATCTACACAAGATTCTTTACATCCATACTTGTTATCAAATTTTGACTTTGTTACAGAGTCATTGATATTGATAGCTGGTAATGGTAAAGTACCATTCTTTACTCTTTCGTATAATCTGTGAACACCTGTTGTCGTCTCTTCACTCAATCCTTTAATACCATTCACTAATTCTGGGTAATCATCTAAAACCATATTGGTTAAATCACCCCCATCATCTAAAATCATATTTAGTGGCTTGCCACCTTCAAATGCAAATAAAGTTTGCTCGATTGCCCAACTAAATTCTTCTTCATTCATACCTTTCCAAGCAAAAACAGGAATTCCTGCTGCTGCTATCGCAGATGCTGCGTGGTCTTGTGTAGAAAAAATATTACAAGAAGACCAAGTTACTTCTGCTCCTAGCTCAATTAATGTTTCAATTAAAACTGCAGTCTGGATAGTCATGTGTAGACATCCTGCAATTCTAGCGCCTTTTAATGGCTTAGAGTTACCAAACTCTTCTCTAATTGCCATTAAGCCAGGCATTTCTGCCTCTGCTAATTCCATTTCTAATCTGCCCCAAGCTGCGAGAGCAATATCTTTTACTTTGTAATTAACTTGCGTTGCTGTTGCCATGCGAATTAAATATTTTATTGTTTTACAAAAAGAATTAAATTTTCCTAAATTTATACTACAAAATTACGAATGAGGTTTCTTTAGCACAATTATTTCTAAAAACTAAGTAATTATTCCTTCATATTTACTATTTTGCAGGAAAAAATAATTGTTACTTTAATTTTAGATATTTCCCAAAGGAAAATTTCCTATGAAAAAAATTGATGATATAGACAAAAGCATTTTGCAAATGCTGCAAAAAGATTCTACCATTAATATTAAAGAAATGGCTAGTCGATTAAATATGACTAAAACACCTATTTATGAACGCATTAAAAGGTTGGAAAAAGAGGAAATTATTGAAAAATATGTAGCGGTGGTAGACCGAAAAAAAATAACTTCCTCAATTATTGTTTTTCTTTCAGGTTCATTAGATGTGAAAAAATTTGAGGAGATTAATGAGTTTTACGAAGCGATAGATAATGTACCAGAAATTATGGAGTGCTATTTAATGGGAGGAGATACAGATTTTATGCTAAAATTAATTTGCCCAAGTCTGGATACTTATCACGATTTCTTTTCTCGAAAAATCGCTACGTTACCTAGAATTGGGCAAATCAAAAGTTCTTTTGTTATTAATGAGGTAAAGCGCTCTACAGTGCTTCCTTTTTTAGAATAATTATTGTAGCTGCTTCCCTTTAAACGTTAAATTAAGTAAAGTACAAACTGGTTTCTCGCCAGCGGGGACAAACACTATATATAAATCATGAGTTGCATTAATAGGTTCAATTGCTAAGTCGATATTCTTCATACCCATGTCTGTTAATCCTTGTTCTACTTTAGACTCGGCAATTTTTTTCCCATCAGGTGTATCTAATCGTAATTCTATGGTACCACCACCAAAATAACTTGGCATCTGTGCAATCATTAATTCAATAGAAGAAATATCCGCTAGACCTATATCCTTATAGCCTACATGCCCCTCACTTCCTATTATAATCTCCATTTCTTCTTCTATACCTGGTGCTTGTCCAGGTTCTAGTTTAAATCTAGTTGCACCCTTAATTATATCAAAGTTAGCAGCGGATTGACTGGGTGAACGTAGCTTAATAATTTTTCGCGCAGTTAATGGACCAATAACTTCTCCTCCTTTATCTGTATAAGAAGCTGTTAAAACATATACGCCTCCAGGTTTTTTGATATGGTCTTTGAGCGTGTATTTTCCTTTTGCAGCTAAGCCTTTTTTATCTCCTTGCCAACCTTCTAGTGATAAAATGTATTTGACCATTTCATCTGATTGCTTCTGAGATAGTTGAGGGTGAGCAGCCATCGCTTGGTCGCCCCAAACGCCGCCGCCACCTTTGATGATTTTGCCAGTTAGATAGTCGATAGCATCAGATTGGTCAACATATTTTTTTGCGATATCCCTATAGGATGGACCTATAGATTTAACACTTAGTTGGTGACAAGTAGCACAGTCTGAATTATCCATCAAACTTTTACCTAGAAAATAATTGGATGCTTCTAACATAGCTTGGTGACCCATTGCGATTTCAGCTACATCGCTTCCTGTTTCTAAGTAGTCAATGGATACATTAATTCTGTTAGGGTCTATACCACTCGCTCCATCTTCTTTGTCTGCTACGGCTATTTCATATTCTAAAACTTGATTATCCATGTAGAAAGAACTATTCCCATTTATTGTCCAATCAATTTCTGGCAAGTCATTTCCTACTAAAACCTTTTTTTCTACGATTGATGTTAATCCATCTTTGTCTGTAACCGCTAAAGAAACATCATAACTTCCTGGTTTTTCAAAAGTATAAGTAGGATTTATTTCTTCTGATTGAACAACCTCCTCATCAAAAGACCATTCATAAGTGATATCATCTCCATCAGGATCTTTAGTCGCTTCGCCCTTAAAGCTAAGAGTCAATGGCGCTGCGCCAGCAATATGGTCAGATTCAATGACTGCTACAGGCTCTCTATTTCCTGATACATACTTTAAATGAACCAACCGGGCATCGGCATTTTGTGCAAACCAAAGTGTTCCGTATTCCAACATATACATATCACCATCTGGCCCCCAGATGACGTCCACTGGATTGTTGAATTCAAAGCTAGGTAAGAATCTTTCCATTTTGACTAAATCCCCTGCTTCATCCATCGTATTGGCCATAAACCAGCCTCTCATCCAATCGTAGGAAAAGAATTTTTTATCGTAATATTTAGGGAATTTCTTATCCGTGTCTGGAAAATCATCCGCATAGTAAACACCTGCTGCCATCGCATTTCTACCCCCAGTTCCTACTAATGGAAAGTCTGGAGATTCTGCATACGGATACCAAATGTATGCAGGTTGTGCTGGTGGTAATTGTTGTAAGCCAGAATTATTAACTGAATTATTAATTGGTTTTTCTGGGTCTCTTGGTTCAGTTGACACCTTTGTTGCAAAATCATATTTATTATAGGCATAGTTATTTCCAATGAAGAGTGGCCATCCAAAAAAGCCTGCTTTTCTAGCTTGGTTTACTTCGTCATACCCTCTTGGTCCTCTTCCTAAACTATCGCTTCCTGCATCTGGGCCGACATCTCCCCAGTACAAATATTTTGTATGCGGGTCAATCGCAATTCTGAAAGGATTCCTGCACCCCATTACATAAATTTCAGGCCTTGTTCCTTCCGTTCCTTCTGCAAATAAATTGCCTTCTGGGATAGTATAGGTGCCATCATCTTTTGGTGTAATTCTTAATATTTTTCCTCTCAAATCATTAGGACTTGCAGAAGATCGTTGTGCATCCCAAGCTTTTCTTCCTTCTTGCTCATCACTTGGAGAATATCCATCTGAGGCAAAAGGATTGGTATCATCTCCTGTGGATATAAATAGATTGCCATCAGGTCCAAATTCTAGAGAACCACCTGCATGACAGCATTCTTTTCGTTGTGTTTTTACTTCTAAAAGTATTTTTTCGGAATCTAAATCTAGGTTACCATCTTTGTAGACAAACCTAGAAACATGCTGCTTCTCTTCTTCTCCGACAGGTGAGTAATAAAGGTAAATCCAATTATTTGTCGCAAAGTTGGGGTCTAGTGTTAAGCCTAATAAACCATCTTCTTGTTCGTGATAAACCTCCATTTTATGGACAACTCTTGTTGCTTGTAAAGACGGCTCATATTCTTTAATCGCTCCTCGACGTTCAATAAATAAGATTTTTCCATTTGGTTGCATGACCAACTCCATTGGTTCAAAAAGGTTTTGGTCTAGCACCTCTTTGACAAAACGGTTTTCTTCTGGTGCAACAGAGGCATTGACATAATCTACTGGCTTGCCTTCCCCGCCAGCATAGGCTATACCTCCCCAAAGGTGGTCTAAGAATAAAGGTTCTGAAAAAGATTCTTTCGTATGCCCTAAACCCGTGTACCAAGAACGACCTCCATCAAATTCGTGATACCATGCAATCGGATGATTTTCTCCATTTGTTCCTCCCTCATAAGTACTTTCATCTAAATTTAGAATGACTTTCATTCCCGGATTTAGATTTTTATAATTATACCACTCATCTTTTCTAGACCATTCATCAGGAAGCATGGAAGAAGAAATGTGTTCTTTGTCTATTCTTTGAACCGTTGCTTCTCTAACATTTGGATTGTTTGGATGACCATTAAAATAGCCTCCGACTAATTGCCCATACCAAGGCCACTCATACTCGGTGTCCGCTGCGGCATGTATCCCGACAAAACCACCACCTGCTTGTATCCATCGATTGAACTCTAATTGTTGTGCTCCATCGAGAATATTACCAGTAGTATGTAAGAAAATAATGACGTTGTATTTTGCTAGATTCTTTTCTTGAAAGATAGAAGCATCTTCGGTTGTGTCTATCGAAAAGCCTTTTGATTGACTCATTGCAAATAATGCGGTTTGTCCTGCTGCTATTGACTCATGTCTGAACCCTTCTGTTTTAGAAAAGACTAAGACATTAATCTCTTTTTTTTGAGTATTAAAAAATTTGTAAGCAGCATAACCAAGAGCAAAAGCAATTAAGGTAATTAATATTTTTTTCATAAAACTAGACGTTTAAGAAGGGAATTTTCTTTTACTAAAAAACTAGGTACTAAAAGTAGGTAAGATTTAGGAAAATAAGACTATTTGATTGTAATATTTATTTAAAAAAACTCTTTTAAGGCTTGCCAAACTAGGTGAGATTCATAGCCTTTTCGCATTGCATGTTTAGCTAACCTGCCTTTTAATTTAAATTCGTTGGTTTCTTTTTCTGTTTTCATTTTTTTCTCAATGACTTTATACAAGCCTTCCATATACCCTTCTTCATCTATTTCTTGCATTGCTTTTTTGATACAATAGGGAGAAATGTTACGCCTTTTTAACTCTATCTTTATTTTTACTTTTCCCCATTTTTTCATTCTAAATTTTCCTCCCGCATAAGCAATAGCAAATCGTTCTTCATTGAGGAAATTTTCGGTAATAAGTTCAGAAATAATTTCTTCTAGGTCGTCGCCATATATTTTTAGTTCTAATAATTTTGAACGGACTTCTTGATGACAACGCTCTTGATAAGCGCAATATTTTTGAAGTTTGCTTAATGCTCTATCTTTTTCTGTTGTTATTTTTTTGGCCAATCTACTCTGATTTTATTTAAAATTATGTTTAATTGTTTGATAATCAGTCATTTTAACTTAGTTTTACATTTTTGTTAAAATTTTCTTAAATAAAATGTGTCTTTTTTATATTGACCCCGTCAATATAATAGAATTAAAAATAAGAAACGCTTAATACGCTAAGTTAACAAAGATAGTTATTCTAGTTAATAGAAAAATTAAGCAGTCCATTAACATTTAATTCATTAACTATTTTTAAACTTTAATTAACTAAAAACTAACTAAAAAATGGAAGGTTTATTTGACATGGCAACTTTGTCGAAAATGATTACAGAGTATGCCCCTAAGGTTATCGGTGCTGTTCTTACTTTAATTATTGGATTCTGGATAGCAGGTGCTGTAACAAGAGCAGTAAAGAAATTATTAGTCAAAAATGGAGTAGATGAAACGGTTACCCCTTTCTTAGGTTCTTTGGTAAGTACTGCTTTAAAAGTCATGGTGTTAATAGCAGCAGCTGGTATTTTTGGCGTAGAGACGACTTCTTTTGTGGCTATATTTGGTGCTTTAGCTTTTGCTATTGGTATGGCATTACAAGGTAGTTTAGGACACTTCGCAAGTGGTGTTTTATTATTAACTTTCAAGCCTTATAAAGTGGGAGATTTAGTAGATATAGGAGGAGGAAACGTTGGCTCAGTTAAAGAAATTCAAATTTTTAATACAGTATTAGCTACTTTAGATAATAAAAGAATCATTGTGCCAAACGGCGTAGTAACTAGTAATGTAATGACAAATATCTCTGGCCAAGGAGAAGTTGGGGTAGAGTTGAGTTATGGTATTGGTTATGATGATGATATTGATAAGGCAAAGGCATTAATTTTACAAGTAGGAAAAGAATGTCCTTATATCTTAGATAGCCCTGCTCAAGGTGTGGTTGTATCAGAGTTAGGAGATAGTGCAGTAGTTTTAGCTACTAGACCATTCGTTAAGAGCGAGAATTATTGGGATGCTTATTTCTATATGCAAGAAAATGTGAAGAAGACATTTGACAAAGAAGGTGTTAGCTTCCCATTCCCACAAATGGATGTACACAATCCTAAATAATCTTATTTTAATTGTAAGATAAATGATAGTAGCGTTAACATTTTCTGTGTTAACGCTACTTTAATTTATAGACAAAAAGAGCTATAAGTTTGCAAAGCGTTGAATAAATATATATGTTTGTACTCAAATACTATTGTTATGACTATTTCAAATACTTTTTTTTACTTTAGCTTTTACTTTTTTGGATAACCAAAAAAGAGCTAATGTATTTTAGATAGTTTATATCAAAATTAAGAATTAGCTCCGAAAGGGGCTTTTTTTATTTATAGCTAACACCAAATATTTTTGAAAAAGAATAACCAAACCAAATTTTACTTTTTTTATTTTTTTGGCGTTCCTCAGCTGGAACTCTAACAGGTTTGGTATACAAAATATTAACCTAAAAGAGTTCTCGTTTTAAACGATGAACTCTTTTTTAGTATTAGCGTTGCGAGTTTCAAGAAGATTTAACTCGTAATCTGAAACTCGAATATAAAATGTCAAAAACAAATACTTTAGATTTGCCTAAATCATCAAAAAACGGAAAAACAGCAGTTAAGAAGATTGTCATTCAAGGATACCCTGGTGCTTTTCATGAAATGGCAGCAAGGCTTTATTACGAAGGAACGGAGGTCGAAATTATTCCTGCTGATACTTTCAACGATGTTGTTGATTTAGTAGAAGACCCCGAACAGGCTGATGTTGGAATGATGGCCATTGAAAATACTTTAGGCGGTGGGATTCTTCCTAATCATAAATTGATTAATAATTCTAGCTTACATATTACAGGGGAGATTTATTTAAGAGTCGTGCAAAACTTGATGGTTTTACCAGGGCAAAAAATTGAAGACATAAAAGAGGTTCATTCTCATTTTATGGCAATCAGACAATGTCGAAAGTATTTCCGACAATTCCCACATATTCGACTAATTGAATCTTCAGATACAGCTCTAGCAGCTAAAGAAATTAGGGAAAATAATATACCTGGTCGAGGAGCTATTGCTAGTGAATTAGCTGCGGAATTATACGATTTGGAAATACTAGGACCAAGTATTGAAACCAATAAGCAAAATTACACTAGATTTTTGGTGCTACAGCACCAATATTTTTCTGGTAATGATGCGAATAAAGTAGATAAAGCTTCGATTTCTTTCACGACCAGTCATGAGGCAGGAAGCTTGAATAAGGTGTTGTCGGTTCTAGCCGCCTATAATGTAAACTTGTCTAAGATACAGTCTGTACCAATTGAAGGACGTCATTGGGAATATATGTTTTTTGTAGACTTAACAGCAGAAAGTTCTTTGCGGTTGGATCAAGCTTTAAATGCTATTCGACCTATTTGCCACAATTTAAAAGTCTTGGGTTTGTATCAGAGAGGTAGGCACGTATAATTTTAAAGGCTTTAGTTCTATATTATTGTATTTTTGCAACTTAATTTTTTTAACGCGCCCTTTTAACATTCAAATATTATGTCCATTGAATTAGAAATAGGAGAAGCAGCAGAATTTAGTATGATTGCTTCTGATGCAGATATGGCGAGTGCCTTGGGAGCGGATTCCGATTCTGACGACCGATTTCCTGAAGTTTTTGCTACTTCTAGAATGGTCGCTATTATGGAACTGGCAGCTGCTAGAATTATGAAAAGATTATTGACTACTGACCAATTGTCTGTAGGTGTGGGCGTTAATATTATGCATTTAGCTGCAACTCCAAATCATACAAAGGTGTCTGCCAAAGCCACTTTTTTAGGAATGGAAGGAAAGCTATATAAATTTAAAATTGAGGCTTTTGATACAGGAGGATTAATAGGAAAAGGGGAACATACAAGAGCCATTATAGAATTTGATAGATTGGTGGCTAGTGCATCAAAAAGGGTAGCCAATAATTTTATTTATCATGTGGTGATGCCTGATTATTGGAACCAATTTGAAGGAAAAACCGACTATACACCACCAACATTTGCTGAAGAAGGATTTATTCATTGTTGTACCAAAGCGCAGATTGATTATGTTTTATCAACTTATTTTAAAGGGGTAAAAGAAATTTTATTATTAAAAATTGATAAAAATTCGCTGACATCGGAATTGAAAGTTGAACCAGCTAATGGCCAACATTTTCCACATATCTATGGTGCTATTAATAAGTCGGCTATTGTTGGTATAGAGAAGATAAATCCTTAAATACTAAAAATAATGGCTGCAAAAGAGCATACATATACGGTTAATCTTAAATGGACTGGAAACCTTGGCGAAGGAACTAAAAAATATACAGCCTATAGTCGAGACCATGAAATACAAGCAGTAGAAAAACCTTTAATATTAGGTTCTTCAGACCCTTCTTTTAGAGGAGATCCAAAAAAATATAATCCTGAGGATTTATTTGTTTCTACGCTTGCGAGTTGTCATATGCTTTGGTATTTGCATTTATGTACAGTAAATAAGATTACGGTGGTGAGTTATGAGGATAACCCCAAAGGCATTATGATAGAAGATGAAAAAGGTAGTGGTCGCTTTGAAAAAGTTACTTTATTTCCTACTATCGTCATTAAAGAAGATAAAATAACTTTGGCAGAGCAACTTCATCATCAAGCACATGAGTATTGCTTTATTGCTAATTCTGTCAACTTTGAAGTAGCTTGTGAACCAACTACTTCGATAGTATGAGTATATCAAAAATAATTTTTTAACCATTTATACTTTCATATTAGATAAAAGTTTAAAGAAACTTTTATCCATGAACAATTAAACAATTTTAATGAAATCACCATTTTTGAAATTTTTATTATTCGGCTTTATCGTCACTTTATTTGCTTGTGGAGACGGGCCAACTAAAGGCGTTGAAGATTTATTCGATGCTTATAAAGTTGCTATTGAACAAGAACAATACGGAAAAGCAGCTACGCTTATTGACCAAAAATCAGTAGAATATTATAATCAAGTTATTAAGTTGGCTTTAGAAATGGAACGTAAGAAACTTGGGGCAGTTAATTTTAATAGTAAATTAATGGCTTTGGCGCTTCGACAAGAATTTTCTAAAAAAGAAATTAAAGACTTAACTGGCGAACAAGTATTTGCTTTTGCAGCTGAAAATCACTTGAATCCTATGGATTCTATTGGACAATATACTATTGCAAAAACAGTCATGGAAAGTGGACTAGAAAAAGCCGTTTCTAGAATGTACAAAAAAGGAGAACTAACGGAGACCTACTTGAAGTTTATTAAAGTTGATGGTGTGTGGAAAATGAATTTCGCTTCTGTGATGAATGACGAAAATGATTTAAAAACAAGTATTGTCTTATCTGGAATTAAGGATGAGAATAAGCGAGCAATAAAAATTGTGGAAGCTATTTCTGATAAACGAATTAAAAGAAATATTTGGGTGCCCGCTAATCGCTGGTAGGTCAAAGAACGTTATGATGCCATCGCGTCGATAAAAATTTTGAATATGCAAAATCATATTGATATACTAAAAGCAACTAGAGCCAATATTCTTAAACAGATAGATGGTATCTCTTTAGAACAATTGAACCTTATTCCTGAAGGATTTAATAATAACCTTATTTGGAATGCAGGGCATGTGGCTGTTACTCAACAGTTATTATGTTATGCTATGTCTGGTTTAGAAGTTAAATTGCCTAAAGATATTATCTCTATTTATAGAAAAGGAGGGAAGCCTGAAAAAGCTGTTTCACAGGAAGAAGTTGACCAGATTAAAGCTTGGTTAGCGGAGTCGATTGATTGGTTGACTGCTGATTTAGAAGCGGGAATTTTCAAAACATTTAAGACTTATCCTACTAGTTATGGATATACACTAAATTCTATTGAAGACGCTGTTACCTTTAATAATGTCCACGAAGGAATGCACTTAGGGTACATTATTGCTATGAAAAAACACTTAGGACTATAATAATGAATCAACCAATCATCAAAACTGCATCTCGCTTAGGAGAAGTAAAAGAATATTACTTTTCTATCAAGTTGAAAGAGATAGCTCGTATGAATGCTGCAGGCAAAAAAGTCCTTAATTTAGGAATTGGTAGCCCCGATATGTCTCCTCCTAAGGAAGTATTAGAAACTTTGGCAAAAGAAAGCCAACAAACTGGCGTGCATGGTTACCAAAGCTATGTAGGTATTCCTGAGCTACGAGCTGCTTTTTCTAACTGGTATGAGACCCACTTTAATGTGGACTTAGATGCTGCAACAGAAGTACTTCCATTGATTGGTTCGAAGGAAGGTATTATGCATATCTCTATGACTTTTTTAGAGGCTGGAGATGAAGTACTAATCCCAAACCCTGGGTATCCTGCCTATCGAGCAGTGGCCAATTTGACTGGAGCTAGTATTCGGGAATATAAATTGTCCGCTGAAAATGGCTGGTTACCAGATTTAAAAGCTTTGGCAAAAGAAGATTTAAGCAAAGTGAAAATTATGTGGGTCAACTATCCACACATGCCGACAGGTACACAGGCTAATGAGGATTTCTATAAAGAATTGATTGCCTTTGCAAAAGCTCAGAAAATACTAATTTGTAATGATAATCCTTATAGTTTTATTCTGAATGATAACCCTTTTAGTATCCTTTCTATAGAAGGAGCAAAAGAGGTCGCTTTGGAATTAAACTCCTTAAGTAAGGCGCATAATATGGCAGGTTGGAGGATAGGTATGCTGGGCGGAGCGAGCCATTATATTCAAAATATTTTGCGCTTCAAATCGAATATGGATTCGGGGATGTTTAGACCTGTACAATTAGCCGCAGTAAAAGCTTTGAGTTTAGATGAAACTTGGTATCAAGGTTTGAATGCTGCGTATAGAAAACGACAGCAAAAGGCTTTCGAATTGATGGATTTACTCAATTGTAAATACGATAGTAGTCAAACCGGACTTTTCGTGTGGGCAAAAATTCCTGCTAAATATAAAAATGCTTTTGAAGTTTCTGATGAAGTTTTATATGGTGCTAATGTTTTTATCACACCAGGTAGTATTTTTGGCTCACAAGGAGACCAATATATTCGTGCTTCTTTGTGTAGTACCGTGGAAGTTTTCGAAGAGTCGATTAATCGAATAAAGAATATTCTTTAGGATATTGTAACCCATAATTCGCAACAAGTGATAATAACAGTAATAGGCATAGGATTAATAGGTGGGTCGATGGCGATTAGTTTGCAAGAAAGTGGTTTTGCGAGCAAGGTCATTGGTGTAGATGCGATTCGGGAGCATGAAAAAAAGGCGATTCGGCGGTATATTATCGACGAGGCTTTACCACTAAAGGAAGCAGTGGCTCAATCAGATATAATTATTATATCGACTCCTGTTGATGTCATGCTAAAAGTTATTCCTGAGGTACTAGACATGATAACGGATAAACAAGTAGTCCTAGATGTAGGGTCAACTAAAGAATACCTACTAGCCAGTTTAAAAAATCATCCAAATAGAAATCGATTAGTTGCTGCGCATCCAATGGCTGGTACAGAATATTCTGGGCCAGAAGCTGCAATTCCAAATTTGTTTGATGGAAAATACACGGTTCTAGTAGATTCGGAAGATAGCGATAAAGATGCGGTTACCACTACAGAAAACCTTTTTAAGGCAATGAATATGAAAATTGCCTACCTCAAAGCAAAAGAACATGATGAACATACAGCTTATGTTTCTCACATTTCTCATATTAGTTCCTTTGCTTTAGCTTTAACTGTGTTAGAAAAAGAAAAAAATGAAGGACGAATTTTTGAGCTAGCAAGTAGTGGATTTGGGTCGACTGTTCGTTTAGCAAAGAGTTCACCTAATATGTGGATACCTATTTTTCGACAGAATCGTGATAATGTACTATCTATTTTGGATGAATACATAGAAACCCTTTCGAAATTTAGAAGCCTTTTAATTAAAAAAGACTTTGAACAATTTTATCAATTAATAGAAGAAGCAAATAACATTAAAAAAATCATCGAGTAGAAACTTTAGAAATGATGAATGATGAACGATGAATGATGAACAGTACAACGTAGTTTTGATTTTTGACTTTTATTCTTCGCTTTTCTAAGTGAGTTGATTCCAGAAAAAATGAAAAATGAATAATCAAGTATTTGAATGATAACTATTAGCCTCTAATGTTTATAGATTTATCGTTCATCGTTCATCGTTCATAGTTCTCTAAGAATTTACCTACTTATTAAATCATTTAGTTATGGATATGAAAATTAACCCCGTATTTGACAAGCCAGCTGGACAACCTGTAGTAATCGCAGGACCATGTAGTGCAGAGTCAGAAGAGCAAGTATTAAAAACTGCTCGTGCATTAGCTAAGCAAAAAATTGATTGCTTTCGCTCTGGTATTTGGAAACCTCGTACTCGTCCTGGTTCTTTTGAAGGGGTTGGTGTGATTGGTTTAAAATGGCTACAAAAAGTAAAACAGGAAACTGGCCTGAAAGTAACTACAGAAGTTGCTAATAGAGAACATGTCTTTGAAGCCTTAAAACATGGTATTGATGTCCTTTGGTTAGGGGCTAGAACAACTGTAAATCCTTTTTCTGTCCAAGAAGTAGCAGACGCCTTAAAAGGTACGGATATTCCAGTTATGATTAAAAATCCTATTAATCCTGATGTGAAACTATGGATGGGGGCAATTGAAAGAATTGCTAAGGCAGGTATTACTAAAATTGGTGTTATCCATAGAGGTTTTTCTTCTCACGGTAACTCTAATTATAGAAACGAACCGATGTGGCAATTGGCGATTGAGCTAAAGCGTTTGGTGCCAGGTATTCAGATGGTTTGTGATAATAGCCACATTTGTGGACGTAGAGATACTTTAGCTATGGTCGCGCAGAGAGCAATGGATTTGCAAATGGATGGTTTAATGACAGAAGTACACCCAACTCCAGATGATGCTTGGAGTGATGCTGCTCAACAAATTACGCCAGCCGTTTTTGGCAAATTGGTAAAAGGTTTAAAAATCCGTTCTGAGTCTACTAATGACGTAGAATTTTTAGAGCATATCGACGATTTACGTCACCAGATTGATAATTTAGATAATGAATTACTGACTTTATATGGTAAGCGAATGAAATTGGCTGAGAATATTGGAAAATATAAGAAGAAAAATAATATTTCTATTCTTCAGTCTAGTCGATGGAACGAAATCTTAGAAAAATCTATGGAAAAAGGTAGAGCGAAAGGATTAAGTGATGGATTTGTTACTCAGGTTTTGACAGCTATTCACCAAGAGTCTATTAATCACCAAACTAAAGTGATGAATGACGGTGCTCCTGCTAGCAAAAAGAAAAAAGCGAAGGCTTAAAATATATAAAACAGTTTGGAAAGAAGGAGTATCCTTCTTTCCAAAAACTGTTTTGTGTGATGCTCAATTATTTTTAAAATAATCGAGACTTTATTGAAGCAGTTTGTTCCCACCTCAATATTTTTCTAGTGTTTCACAGTAGTTTAATCTTCCCTTACTCAAAATAATACAGTTGTAATTGACACGTTCTAATTCCTTGGAAAAAATAGACTATTTTGGTCAATTTTCAACTGAGACTTTTGGAAATGTTCAGGAAAATTTACGCTATTATTTATAGGTTTTTACGTCGCATTACCTGCCAAAAGTTATTCCATCACTGACATTTCAGGAATTATTTTGCTTCCAAACTTGCAACTAATTTGGAATTTATTTATGCTTTTTAATTGTTGTAATAACTAAAAGAAATCTCATGGGAATTTGAGTTCGAACTTTTTCGGAAGGCCTCTAAGTTTTTTAGGATAAATGTTGATTAACTAGAATTTTTTTCGCCCTAAGATGTTTAATGATATATCTCTGGGACAAAGATATTATAATGTCTTAAGAATCCAAGAAAACATAATATATTTTTGTAATATATTTTTAACTCACTTTTTTATAGAAAATGTTTACCTTTCCGCCCCATTTGGTTCCTTTAAGAATGATGAATCAATAAAGTACGCTAATTTCCTGAAAAAACTATTTAGAACATGGCATTTAAAAGCATCTATGTAGCAGCAACAAGCCAGCATGTTGGCAAAACTACTTCTACTCTTGGCCTTGTCGCAGCTTTTATGAAGAAAGGACTAAAGGTTGGTTATTGTAAACCTGTTGGGCAAAAGTCTTTGTACCTGAATAGTATGGAGGTGGATAAAGATGCTATTCTTTTTGCTGATTTGATGAAGTTTAAATTAGATGCAGATATCCATAGTCCAGTTATACTAGGAAAAGGAGCAACCTCTGCTTTTATTGATAACCCAGAAAATTATGCTTATCCGGAACGTATTAAATATGCAAGAGAACAATTAGATGAAACCAATGAATTAATTATTTATGAGGGAACGGGACATCCCGGTGTTGGTAGTATTGTTGATTTATCCAATGCGGATGTTGCCAAAATGATTGATGCTAATGTTATTATGGTGGTGGAAGGAGGTATTGGAAGTACGATTGATATGTTGTCCTTATGTTTGGCAAAGTTTCAGATGTTAAACATTCCTATACTTGGAGTTATTATTAATAAGGTTAAGCCTGAAAAAATTGACAAGGTAAGCTTGTATGTAGGTAAATATTTGGAAAGTGTTGGCTTACCTCTTTTAGGAGTGATTCCTTATGATAAAAGCTTAGCTTTTCCATTGATGAAAACAGTGGCAAAAGCAATTAATGGAGTTGTTAGTTTTAATGATGACCAGTTGGATAACAAAGTAGAGGATATATTGGCGGGGTCTTTAATTGACTTAGGAGAATTAAAAAGTTCTAAAGATTTACTATTAGTAGTGAGTGCTCAGAGAGTAGGAGATGCTATTGAGAAAATTCAATCTATTTCTAACCTTGTTGGTTTGGAAAAATCGCCTTTATCAGGCATTGTAGCTACAGGTCATGGTTCGATTAGTGGGGCTTGTTTGGAATACATCCAAGAACATAAGATTCCTGTTGTTCGTACTTTTTTAGATACCTACGGCTCTGTTTTAAAGATTAGTAGAATAGAAGTTAAAATAAATACGAGTACTCCTTGGAAAGTTGCTAGAGCAATTGAGTTGATTGAAAAAAATGTAGATATGGATGAGCTTTTAGAACAAACTAGAATAAATTGATTTTAGCTAACTAAATCTGTGCTTACTTCCCAAAGTTGTTTGGCTAAGGCTGCATCATTAGCAATGTCAGCTGGCGCTACTTCTTTTTGTTTATCAAAATATTTTCCATTTGTTTTTAAAGCATCAGGTGAAGATGCTAAATAAACAGATGTTTTAGCACCTTTTGTTGGACTTAGCATGACTGGGGACAAAAGCTTCCATATGACTTTCCACAACGTTTTATTATCATTCTTTTGGGCTATTTCTGTTCCGACTACTCCAGGGTGTAAGCTGTGAGAACAAATGGAAGGATAACGTCGGACTATCTCTTTGGTGAAAAGGATGTTTGCTAATTTTGATTGACCATAGGCTGCCATACCATTATATTTTTCTGGACCTACTTCTCCTCTAAAAGTATTAAACTTTATTTTCCCCCTAGTGTGTGCTTTAGAACTAACATTTACTATTCTCGGTTCTTTCGCTTTTTCTAATAAATCAATTAATTGGGTGGTTAGTAAAAAATGTCCAAGATGATTGACCCCTATTTGCAACTCGAATCCATCTTTAGTGAATTGTAATTTGTCAGTTACTAACCCAGCATTATTTATCAGAATGTCTAGTTGACCAAATTGTTTTCTGAAATTTTGTGCACAAGTTTTCACAGAATCAAAGCTAGCTAAATCACAATTTAAACTATAGACTTCTTCATTTTTTGCAGCGGCTTTTATTTCAGCTACTGCCTTTGCTGCTTTGGTGTCATTTCGGCTGGCTATGATTATTTTTGCTCCTTTCTTAGCTAAAGCTATTGCGGTTGCTTTACCAATTCCTGCATTTCCACCTGTAATTAATATGTGCTGCATAACTTCTAAAGATTTTTTTATTGAAAACGAATTTCTACGCGCCGATTTAATCTATTAGTATCAAACTGACTATTTTCTCCTTTCCCCAAGGTAATCATCTCTTTGGAATTTATACCATTTAAGTGTAGATATTTAGCCACATTCGCGGCTCTTTTAGTTGATAAATCCATATTATAGTCACTCGACCCACTCGTATCTGCATAGCCAATTACTTCTACTTTTTTGAAATTTGAATGATTAAAAGTGGCGAATAATCTATCTAGCATTTTGGTCGCTACTGGATTTAAACCAAAGTCATTAAATTCGAAATAAACTGTGTGAAGAATAGGCGAACTTACTTTTTGAATGGTATCCTCTGGAGAAGAAATAGTTTCAATTTTTCCAATAGTTTCAATAGTTTCAATTAAGATGGGACTTAAATAATAAGTGATTTGAAATAGTGCTTTATTATCCCATTCTGGAATGAATGTCGTATTTTGATGAGGAAAGTAGCCTTCTTTTTTAATGTTAATCGAAAAGTTTTTTTCAGCAGGTAAGCAGAAAAAAAAACGACCATTTTTGTCCGTTTTTATACGACCTCTTGTTGATGTCTCTAGGTAGGTTTCTATTGGTTTTTTAGTGAGGGAATCTTTAACAAACCCTTCAACAAAAGTAGTTGGGGAGACTTCGAACTGGTTCGGTATTTCAAATTTGTAAATATCCATACCTCCAAAACCTTCTTTTTTGTCAGAAGCAAAATAGCCTGTTTTATTATCTGAAGTTAGAAAAAAACCTAGTTCTCTTGCTGCAGTATTAATAGGTGGTCCTAAATTAATAGCAGTTTCCCAATACCCTTTTTCATTCCAATGACTCATAAAAATATCTTGTTCGCCCATACCTAAATGTCCTGTAGAGGAAAAGAATAGGGTTTTGCCATCGTTCGTTATAAATGGGGCTTCTTCGTAGCCCTTTGTGTTGATACTGCTCCCTAAATTTTTGGGCGCTCCCCAATTACCATCTGATAACCGTTGACTCATCCAAATATCTGTGAGTCCCTTTCCTCCTTTTCTATTACTAGCAAAAAAAAGTTTATTTCCATCACAACTCAGTGCTGCTTGTGATTCCCAAAATTCTGAATTCACTTGCCCTTCTAAGGTTTCTATGGTTAATATAGAATCATTGAACATGATTGCCTTTCGCAAGTCACAACTATTTGCTAAGACGCCTTCTTGTTCACAAACCGTATAAATCATCAGGGCACCGTCTCTAGTAAAAGTGCTCATTCCTTCATGTTGATTAGTGGTAATAAGACTGTCCACCACTTTTCCTTTTTGCCAACCTCCTTGTGCATAACTGAAATTTAGATTTTCATCAATTACTTTTTTAGTTACTTTATCAAAAGTATTAGAGGTATAAAAAAGTAGTGCTTGATTATTGGAGACGTAAGGGAAATATTCGTTTTCCTTGGTGTTAATTACTGAGCCTATATTTTGAATATAACTTACGTTAGAGAAATTTAATAAGGCTAAAGCATTTTTACATTCTTGGATACTACGAGGTAGACTTTCTAAATAATCAATTTCAAACCGTTTTTCCTTTTCTCCATTGAAGCCAAATTCATTAATATGCTTTTCTTGTAATTTTTCAAACTGATAAAAGTAGTCTAAAGCTCTTTGATATTGCCCATTTCTATAATGAGTTCGACCTAATTCAAAATAGAGGACTCTTGAAAAATTAGGATTTAAACTTATTACTTTTTGATATTGGACAATAGTCGAATCATAATTTTCTAATAACTCATAGCTAGTACCTAAACCTCTCCACGCTGCTGTTAATGCTTCGTTGGCAGTTGTCGCTTTTCGGAAGAATTTTATAGCTTTATCTATCTTTCCTTTGAGCATTAAAGTTTCAGCTTGCTGATAATATTCGCCTGCCTTTAAGGAGTCAGCTTGTGCGAAAAGCGAAAAACTGCTTAGTATAAAGTAGCAGATAATTAGAAATGAACTATTAGAAGAACATCGCATGAATTGGTTTGATTTTTAAAATAACGAAAAATAGCTTTAAAAGTAACTCAATAGAATTGGAATAAATGAATGTATTACGAAAATCAATAAATTAAATTGAATAATAATTTATATTCATTTTTATCTTGTATTTGCCTGATAATCAATGAAATAAAAGTTATAAAAAAAAATAGGTGTTTTAAAAAACTAAATTTGCTTTGTTTTGGAACAGAATTTGGCTTTATCCTATTGTCTGTGAGAAAACTAATAGAGGAGTTATACACACTCAGACAAACTTTTTTAAGTTTAAAACGACAACTCCTCAAAACACATTATTATCCTATGAGAAAATTTTTTACACCATTATTGCCAAAAGGCAATAGGCAGCAAGAAGCTGCGCCTCCAGCACTTTTAAGTCGATATTTATTATCGAATTTAAACTTACCTTATCCACACAAAATAATTTGGCTAAAATAAATTGACCAAATTTTTGTATCCTATATTTTTCCGTTTCCTAAGATTTTAAAAGACTAAATTATTTTTAGTCCATACAAAAAAGCATTGCAGCAGATTTTGACTTTCTATCGCTGGAATAAACCGAATGCACCTTATTTTATGAACATATCTACTTACACACACACAATGTTCATTTAGTAAAATATAAGTAAACTACTTACACACATACTTTACTTATTCTCCTACACTTACAATTCTACAAAACTTCACATACCAAAATATTTTAAAAAATTGGTCTAGCCTATTTTGTAAATAGATGCATTCTTGCATTGATTTTTGTGGCACTGAATACCAATTTTCAATTGATATATTTCCAATTCTTAGTAACCAAACTACACACACGAACGAAGGTCTTTACTCAGTTATAAGCTGCTTAATTAGGCACTGTATACTGGCTAGGCAATATTTTAATTTACTAAGAAAATATACAATGAGAACGCTAATCTCTTTAACATTTTCCCTTTCCATGTTAGCTAGTTTTTTTACAAAACTGGCAGATAGGGTATTTACTAGTCCAACCGAAAAGATGGAGATAGTTTCAAATAGCACTACACTGGCTAATTTAGCTATGATGCTTAATGATACGATTTCTATTAGTGATGCATCTATCATTGAAGGTAATGATACCATGATGGTTGACACACTCCGTTTTGTAGTTGAAAGAACGACGACGGCTTCTGATTTTAAATTGTGGTTTACCTCGATTGATAGCACTGCTAGAGGTGGCTTTTATTTAGGTAGAAATGGGGATACTGATTTTGTCCCCATCGGTGATACCATTCGTTTTCAAGCGGGTGGTACTTTGACCGATACCATTAAAGTACCTGTTCTGGAAGATAAGAAAACAGAGGTAGATGAATATTTAAAAGTTCAACTGACAAATGTTACCAATACTTCTGATAACATTTTTATCAAAGATGGTATTGGTGTTGGTACAATTATTAATAACGATACTTCTTATTTCTATGCCCAAGACGTAACAATTATTGAAGGAGACTCCAATATAGATTCTTTATGTTTTGTGGTAAATATGGAAGGAGAGCTAGATACCAACTTCACCTTCGATTTTATGACTATTGACAGCACTGCAACCGTTGCAAGTGGTGATTATTTTGCTAACTCTGGACTAGGAACAGGTAGTGGAACAGGTGTTGGGTATACCTTTCTTGGTTTGGATACGATAAAGGTAGGAATTCAAGGGGATACAAAAGTAGAATTAGATGAGCATCTAAAATTGCTATTTGCTAATATTGATGCATTTGGTCGCTCCCTCTTGTTTCAAAATAATGATAGCCTGAGTATAGGGACTATTATGAATGATGATACTGCATATATTGCTATTAATGACCCAATGCTGATTGAAGGAAATGCAGGTATTGATTCCATTGAATTTGTGGTTTCTTCGAGTAGCCCTTTGGATTCTTTGGGTATTGTTTTTATGACTGTGGATAGTACAACTACTATGGGCATAGATTATGTGCAAAAAGCAGATACGCTCTATATGAATTGTTTACTCACGGATACTATTAGAGTAGCAGTTGTTGGCGATAATATAGTTGAGCCAGATGAGTATTTTAAACTAGTTCTTACTGAGATTCTTCCTGGTAATAGAACCGTTTATTTTACGGATAGTATTGGTGTTGGAACAATTGTCAATGACGATATTGGACAACTGACTATAGATGATGTTACATTTGATGAAGGAGATGCTGGATTGACTACTTATACCTTTACAGTAAGCTTAGATAATGATGTAGATGCTCCTTTTACGGTTGATTTTGCAACTTGTGATAGCACTGCGACTCTTGCAGATACGGATTATATTCCTAATTCAGGAACACTGAACTTTGTTGGAACTGCGAATGAATCCTACATGATTTCTGTGGATGTCATTGGAGATGGTATTACAGAAATAGATGAATTATTTACGGTTAAATTAAGTAATATTCAAGTTGGTGGAGGAGCTATCATTTTTAGTGACTCTATTGGAAATGGATATATCCTGAATGATGATTTCGACCCATCTATTGCGGACCCTTGTAGTTGTTTAAACAATGAAACTTCAAATGGTGCTAAAGACGGTCAATTTTCAGAAACCGTTACCGTTACTTCTCAACCGGGAGAAAATTGGTATATCACTGCAGTAAGTGGTTTGTACACTAGTCCAGTTGGAACTTTTCCGCCAGCATCAGGTGGTACACCTTATCCATTGATTTCTTTTTCAACGGGTATAGCAGGACAGAAATTAACTGAGATTGACCTTGGGAATGGATTGAGTCAGTATACTTTGAATGGTATTCATGTGGATGATATCGGCTATTATATTACCGTGACAAATGGGACAGATGCATTATCAATTGGTAATCTTTGTCATTATGAAAAAGCTTGTGGGGCTGACCAGAAATTTGTTATACCATTTAACCCAGGAGTAAATGGTTTTGCGAGAATTAATGATTGTGCTGCTGATAATAGATTTGTTAATGATGGGATACATTCCTATAGAGATGCGGCAGCTCGATATAACGAAATGACTATATGTCCGAATATTACTGGTCAGATTTTAAGTGCTTCTTTTCAAACATTTGATCTAGCGGCAGGAGATACTTTGGCAGTTTATGATGGTATAGATACAACAGCTACTTTTATAGCTAAGGGTAGTGGGAACAGTATTTCTCAGCTTAACGGTGGATGGGTTAATTCTAATTGTGACCCCAATATTAATGCTACTGGTTGTTTAACTTTCGTTTTTACTACGAATGGAGATAATTTTAAAGGAGCAGGTTGGGAAGCACTCATTAGTTGTTCTTTACAAGGTGTAACTTTATTGAATAAGCCAGATGATGTTTTTGCTTCTGCCTCTTGCGATAGTTTAAAAACTAGAGTGAATTTCAGAACACCTACGATTAGTAGAAGTAGTACTGATTGCTTATTGTCTAACGAGGATATTATTGTTACTTATTGTGATTTTAGAGATACGCTTCCTGCGAATCAACTTTCTTACCCTGTTTTCCCAATAGGCGTTTATGAAGTAGAATATAAGTTATTAGCCGATACAACGATTTCAACAGCTAATAGAGTACATGTATCTGCACCAGTTTTGGCTTGTAATGACACCGTTATTACAACTATTGGTCAAGGTTGTGTAACGATGATTCGGCCTGATGATATTTTAGAAAATGGTTGTGATGCAGTGAGTGGCTCCGTGTCTCAGACCTACTCTATAAGGATTAAAACAGATACAGGTTATGTTGTTGGAACGGGCCCAAATTATCCTGTATTGAATGCAGCAAAAGGTGGTAATGTTACTTGTAATACCTTCTATGAAGTTTCGATATTTAGAACCTTACAGGTAAGTGAGAACGGGTGTATGAGAAGTACGATTGATTCCTGTACGGGTGTAGTTAAATTGATAGATGGCGTTAAGCCGGTTTTTGTTGATGTTTCAGATGTTTCCATTTTTGGATGTCATGATATGTCATTAACACAAAGTATGTTACCTACTCCGACTGTTATTGATAATTGTGAGATTGATAGACTGGTTGCTACTATTCCTCCTAACCCAGGTGGCGATTGTGAAGCAGATAAAATTATTCAAGTTACTTGGACGGCTTATGATAGATGTGGAAACTCAAGTGAAGCGACACAAAATATTACGATTAAACGTCCTGAAATGTTGGCTGCACCTAAAGATACTATCCTAGATTGTGGAGTGAATACGGACCCAGAGTTGACAGGATGGCCGATGATTGATTCTGACGGAGACGGTATTGGTAATCATGTTATTACAACAGAAGCAGCTTTCTGTAATTTTGAATTAACTTTTGAGGATAAAATTATTCCAGGTACTTGTGGTGCTAATTCAAATATTCTTAGAATTTTTACGCTGTTTGATGATTGTGATAATGTAGGTGATCCGATATTTGTAGATACTCAATTTATCCTATTGAGGGACACGATTGCTCCATTAGTTAACTGTCCGTTACCAAATGCCACTGGTAGTTCGACAAACCCTTATATTTTCAAAACGGCTTATAATGAATGTACAGGATTACCAGGAACAATTCCTCTACCTACAGGAACGGATAATTGTGATATTCAATTAGCTCCTATTGTGCAAGGTGTTTTCCGTGTATCTGACGGTACTAAAGTTGCTACTCAACTAGCTTTTTTAAGTCCATTGGAAGTAGGCGCTTATAGAGTCGCTTATGTACTAAGAGATGATTGTGGAAATAATTCTGATGTTTGTAATGTCTATTTTAATATAGCAGACCAGACGATTCCAACGGCTATTTGTTCAGATGAATTAATCGTTAGTTTGGCTTATGGTGATTTGACCATAGCAGCCGAAGATATTAGTGATGGTTCGTTTGATGCTTGTGGTATTGATACCATTTTGATTAGAAGAACGCTTTGCGGTAGCTCTACGGAATATCCAGAAAAAATCAATGATTTTGTTGCTGCTACCTTTGGGTCGGACTTGGGAGCAAATGGATGGTCTTCAGCTATTGAAATTGGCTGTTGTGATATGAATTCAACTATAAAAGTGCAATTATTAGTAATTGATAAAAGCGGTAATCATAATAAATGTTGGTTGACAATTACGCCAGAAAATCAACCGCAATCTGTTTGTAGAGATTTACCTGATGCCAATGGTTTTTGTGATGATTTTGAAGTGACTTATTTAGGGGAATCTACGGATGCTAATGGAAACCGAGTATTTGATGAAGCTGAATGGCAACCAATTGAAGAACCCTTAGCGACAGTAATTAATAATCAATTTGGTAATCCAGCATGTGATATTACAAACGCTGTATGTATTAATGCTAGTATTGAACAAGAATATCAATTATTGAAAGAGGCTTGTGGTGTGCAAGTTATGAAAAGAAGATTTAGAACTAGGTCTGTTGACAGTTCTCTCTACCCTTGGTACTATCAAAATATTACGGTTGATTATCGTCCAGGGTGGTCTATAACTTTCCCTGCGGATACGGTATTGCAATGTGGTACAACTGATGTCGGGAATATTCCAGAAATGGTATTGGCGATTAATAGAGGAACTTGTGACCAAATTGGTTGGGAGGTGAAAGACCAGATTTTTGAAACGGAGGATGGTTCTTGTTTCAAAGTACTGCGGGAGTGGTTAGTGATTAACGGTTGTCAGCATTCGGATGTACAGAATCCATTTGAGTTGCCTAGAGACCAGATTGACGGTAAAGTAACGGCTAATTCTAGGAGAACTTTCACTTCTGATGGAAATGTCTTTGGAACTACCTTAGCTGATAAAGGATATTTTACTTATACCCAAGTAATTATCGTTATGGATAGTGAAGCGCCAATTATTACGATTGCTGATGTTGATACTTGTATTGTTGGTGTTCCTGATGTAGCCCCATTTGGAGAAGCAGATGTAACTCCTGGAGCTGCACCTTATGAATGTGATACCTTACGCTTATTTTCTGCGGCGGGTATGGACTGTACACTTAGCAGTGATTTAGATTTTAATTACGAAATTTTTGAAGGAAGTGTTAGACTTACTTCTGGAGTAGGAAGCGAATTTTATTATGTCGTTCAACCAAATAGAACCTATAGAATACGATTTACGGCCTCAGATAATTGTGGGAATGTTGGAGCTAATGAAAGGTCCTTTACCTTCAGAGATTGTCGAAGACCATCAGCTCTTTGCGAAAATACCCAACTTAATTTAAATACTGCTGGAACAGTAGACTTAACTGCTAGCGATATCAATGCTTATAGTTATGATAACTGTACGAGGACCAGTGATTTGGATTTAAGAATCTGGCATGCTGCACTTGGAACTGCTGCTCCAACTAATCTTGCAGAGGTTTTAGTTTTACCTACTTCGATAAGCTTGGGGTGTGCGTATTTGGGGCAGACATCGGCTAACTTATACGTAATTGATGAAGCTGAATTATATAGTTTTTGTAGTGCTACTATTAATATTACGGATAATGCAAAGTATTGTGGGGAGCCTAGACCAATGATAGCTGGTCGTATTCAAACAACTACTGGAGATATGGTCGAAGAAGTGGAAATTTTCATGAAAGGAACAGGAGAAATGCCTGCTATGATTACTACTGATGACAGTGGTTCTTTTGAATATTTTGTAGAACAAGGTGCTGATTATACTATTAGACCAAAGAAAGATATACATCCATTAAATGGGGTATCTACCTTTGATTTGGTATTGATTCAGAAGCATATTTTAGGCCTGCAAACTTTTGATTCTCCTTACAACTACATTGCTGCGGATGTCAACCAATCAGGGTCAGTTACTGCTTTTGATATGGTGATAACTCGACAATTGATTTTGAATATTATTACTAGTTTCCCAAATAATGAAAGTTGGAAATTTGTGAATATGGCTTACCCTATGGATGCACCAAATCCTTTGATAAATGGTTATCAGCAGGAACATAACGTTACGGCGATTGACGAAAATATTGCGCTTGATTTTATGGCGGTGAAAGTTGGAGATGTGAATGGAAATGCGAAGCCTAATACTTTATTAGTAAGCGAGGAAAGAAGCTTTAACGGGACAATTGACTTTCATGTACAAGACCAAGAGGTACAAATGGGACAATCATACTTAGTGGATTTTAAATTGACTAATCCTACTAAAATAGATGGCTATCAATTTACCTTAGCGTATGATGGATTGTCTTTTGAAAACTGGGAAGATGGTTTGGTCCAAGAAAGCCATTTTGGTTACACTTTGGCAAAGAGAGGGATGCTGACAACGAGCTGGAATAGAAAAGGGAATGTAAAAATAGATAAAGAGGCATCTTTCTTTACTTTAAGATTTACTGCTCAAAAAGATGGTTTGCTTAGTGAAATGTTGACTATAAATTCTTCTATTACCGAGGCTGAAGGGTATACCACTGAGGCCGAAGTATTGGAGGTAGATTTAATCTTTGACGAGCGTGAATTTAGTGATAAGACCTTTGATTTATACCAAAATCGACCTAATCCATTTGGCGAAAGCACAGAAGTTAGTTTCTATTTATCAGAAGCTTCAGCTACTACTTTTACTATAATGGATATGGCAGGAAAAGTTATTAAAACGATGAAAGGAGATTATGGCAAAGGAACGCATACGATTACTTTAGAACGAAGTGATTTGCCAGCAAGTGGTTTATTATATTATCAATTAGAATCTTCGGCTGGAAAAATGACGAAAACAATGCTTATTCTAGATTAAATCTCCTAGATATAAAGATTATTTTATAAGAACAATTCTTAATTTACACCTACTTACACACAAAAGTTTCCCAGGTCTTCTCTAGAAGACTTGGGATTTCTTTTTGAGAAATTTTCTAAGTTCTTTTCTGATAACTAATTTTAAGTAAGCTAATTTTTTTACTAGGGGCGTTTTTGAATAACCTGCCATTGTATATGAAATTTGAATGATTTAATTTTACACTTCTTAGTTTTTATTAAAAAGAAGTACTTTTTACTAAACTTTTTATTAAAAAAAACTGTAAGAATAATAGCAATCGTTTAAATTGCTATTGCGAAGGATAACCAAAAATAAATTTCAGTTTATTTTAAGTTATCAATAAATTATTAAAAAGACTAAACCTAATATTATTATGGCTATAATGATTACTGACGAGTGCATAAATTGCGGTGCTTGTGAACCAGAATGTCCGAATAACGCTATTTATGAAGGAGGCGTAGAGTGGGCTGTTTCTGACGGAACTTCTGTTTCTGGAGAATATGAACTAGAAGGCGGAAAGACCGTAGATGCCGATGACGCAAATGAACCTGTAGAAGAAGATTTTTATTATATTTCTCCTGATAAATGTACGGAGTGTAAAGGTTTTCATGAGGAACCTCAGTGTGCAGCGGTTTGCCCAGTAGATTGTTGTGTTCCTGACCCTGAAAGAGAGGAGACAGAGGACTTACTTTTAGCTAGAAAAGCTAAGTTACATTTGTAGAAAAAATAAGCAGATAAATAATTGAACGTAAGGTACTTATGTAGTATTTTGTGTTCTTCTTTTAAAAAAATATTGAAAAATAAGTCGGTTAAATCTTGACTTATTACCAATTAAAGTTTTATATTTGCAATCGCTTTGAAAGAAAGCGGTTTTTTTAAGCGAAAGTAGCTCAGCTGGTAGAGCACGACCTTGCCAAGGTCGGGGTCGCGGGTTCGAATCCCGTCTTTCGCTCAAAGCCTTCAAAAGGAAGGCTTTTTTTGTGTCGATTTTAACGCACACTACCTGCCCGGGTGGTGGAATTGGTAGACACGCAGGACTTAAAATCCTGTGTCTTCGGACGTGCGGGTTCGATTCCCGCTCCGGGTACAAAAGCCTTCATAACGTAATGTTATGAGGGCTTTTGATGTTTTTATACTTACCAATATTTTGCTATATTTAAAGCAAAAATCAAATGGCAAAAGAATGGTTTATCAAGCAAAGAATAGATGAAGAAACATTTATCGAAATTTGTAAAAATGCTCAATCTATGTCCGAGGCAGCTTCAAAACTTGGACTTCATTTTAATTCCTTCAAGAAAAGAGCAATTGAATTAAATTGCTACACACCGAATCAGGCAGGCATTAGTATTCGAAAGTCTATGCTGATGAAGGTCGCCTCGCACGTAGACATTTTCCTAATCACTAGGGACTTTCATGTCGTTGTATTCAAGACTAAAAAGCCCCGCAAAACTGCGAGGCTCCAATCAAGTCCATTTCAGAACATTTTATAGTGAATATTTCTTAGTTCGCATTAAACACTTTTCCAGAACCTCTAGTCGTCACTTTCAAATCTGGTTCTCCCTTATAATAAACATCCCCACTTCCTTCAATCATAATCTCTAAAAAATCAGAAACATTTACTTGTGCGTCTCCACTCCCATCGACTTCTATTTGTCCATCTTTGACTAATAAACCAAAAGCCTCCAAGTCGCCAGAACCTTTTAGGTCAACGTCTAAAGTAGCTGCAACGCCTTCTAATTCCAATTTACCAGAGCCTGTATTTCTAGCGACAATAATACTGCCCTCTATAGATAATTCAATATCTCCTGAACCATTATTCTTTATTTCTAAATCTTCCATTCTTAAAATATTATCACTCTTAATTTTCCCGGAACTATTATTAGCGATAAAATTTAGATTTGGGCTTGTAATGTAGATTCTTAAGACATCACTATCTTCTACACAGTCATCAAATTCAATTTCCCAAATATCATTTCTCACTTTAGTCTCTAGCTCTTCAATAATATTTTCTTGACCTTTTACTAGAATTTCTACTTCATCCCCATGAGAAAGATAAACTTGTGCATCGATATTTAATTCGAAGCCTGTAAATTCATCTATATCCAATTCCTGGGTAACCGTACTTCCGAATCCTTCTTCACAGTTTGAAAAGTTAGGACTTCGACCGTCGTCGTCAAAATCAAAATAGCAGGAAGTTAATCCAAAAGATAGCATTGCCGCTATCATTAAAAACTTAGAAATCTGTTTCATGATTAATTATTTTAAATGATTGTTGTCAGTTCTTTAAATTACAGTCGGATGATTCCTGACAACAATAGGTTATTGATTTTGGATATAAGGGTGGCTCTTATTCCTAGGTGAATTGACTAGAAATAAGGAGTTGCCTTACAACCATTTTTTAAAACTTGAAAATATATTGTCTGTAAAGTAAAGCGCATTATGGCTTTACTTTTATAAATAATTAAAAAAGTATATTGAATTTATCTCGTGTTAAATTATGGTTCTTATACCTCTAAAAATAAAATCAAAATCTGAACCCTCCACTCAGCCCAAACCACATTTTCCAATTTGTATTTCCAAACGTTTTATCTAAAATGGTATAATGTGGCAAATCAGAACCAACAACTGCTAAAGCCTCTACATCTTTTCTTTTAGACGCTAATAAATTCCAGCTAGGACCAATGAAAAAACTACTATTTCCTTGTAATTGCCAGTCAAAATTGAATTTCAACTGATTTAATAGATTTAATTCTTTGGTCCAAAATTCGTTTTCATTTACATGGGAAGCGACATATTCTATATGAAAATATTGTTGCTCTTTTAGTTTAAATGCAGTTCCGAATCCATATCCTAGACTCCAAACCTTTTTAATAAATGGACTTCCTACTTGAAAAATATTATAGAACTCTCGCGTACCGCTCTTATAGCCGATTGTTCCATAAGTCACCTCATTGCCGCCCAATTCTACCTTGTTATATCCATTTTTGACGTAATTGAATAAACCAAGTGGTGTTTTATCTGCCGTTTCTGAAATATTAACTAAACCGAGTTGCCTACCATTTACCTTCTTCGCAATATTAACTAAGCCAATTTGCAGATTTTTAACTTCTGCTGCTTTATTCAAGCCCAATGAAAATTGCATATTGGCTTTTCCTTCCGAATAATTAAATAGGCCTGCGGATTGTATGCCGTTTGCTTTATCCTTTGTGTAGTTACCTACGATGGCGGCTTGTAAGCCATCGAAGTTTCCTTGGATAATATTGGCAATGCCCGCTAATTGAATTACATTACCAGTATTGGCTATATTGAATAAACTCGCTTGTACGCCTTTTGTGAAGCCTTGATTGTGATTAAAAATAGTAGCTAATTGACCACCCTGCATATCTCCTTCTACTTGATTTCCTACTCCTGCCAATTGAAATCCTTGCATATTGTTGGTAATCGTATTCACAAATCCTCCAATTTCAATACCATTTAAACCTCCATTTCGCCCCCATAAAATATTAAAAGAGAAGGTATTGATTGATTTTTCGGCTAATTCCTCATTGGTACTTATAGGGGGAACTAGTGTTACTTGAATCATTTGCTTTTCCATAAAACCTGCTCCTCTATCAGGAACTTCTGAAACTGTAGGAACGGGTGGTGGATTTTTCATTTTTTCTAGTACTTCCACTGGGATTTTATGTTCCCAAACCAATACTGGAAAACTTGATTTTTTTAGCAAGGGTATTTCTTCTGACTCAATTTTTCGTTTGCGGTCAATCGGTTTTTCAATTATTGGGACAACCTCCTTTGAAGCATCAATTTTTAAAGCAATACTATTTCCTATAGTGGTATAAATTATTTGTGTAGGGGCAAAAAGTTTATTGAGCCCTTCTTCTAATGAGATATTTCTTTCTCTAATCGTAATGCGTTTAGCTACAGGAATAAAATTGCTACTGTAAGAAAAAGGAATTCCATATTTTCTACTTAAGTCAGAAAGTATAAAGCCTAATTGCTGGTTATTATATTTAAGCGTAACCGTGCGATTCAAGTCCACAGATTGTGCGTTTAAACACATTGGAAATAGAAATAAAAATACCAGTTGGGTCATTTTTATCATTGAATCTTAGTTAGGGTTTTGTCTTAGTTATTTGTAATTTAGTACTTACTTGCTACTTATCACATCCAGGCCCAGATAAGCTAAATATATTATCCTCAACTTGTTCAAGTTCTAAATTATTCACATAACTTATCTGTTTTAAGAAAACTTCTAAAACAGGTTTTTTGTGAGTATCGGTATTAATCCAAATGCAATTATAAATTTTACTATTACTTACCTTAATTTTGATGTCATAATATCGTTCTAAGGATTCAATTACCTCATCGAGCTGAGAATTTTTGAAGCGTAGTGCCCCTTTTTTCCACGCAGCCGCATTTAATTTTTCAAAGGTTTGTTTGTCAACCTCTTGAGTAGTTTTAGTGTAAGTAGCAAATTCACCTGGTATTAATAAAGTATTTTCACTAGGTTTGTTTTCTGCGGAAAATTCTACTTTTCCTGTTTCTACAGCTATCTCTACCTTATTTTCGTTTGGATAAGCTCGTATGTTAAAAGAAGTTCCTAAAACTCTTGTTTTAGATTTTCCAGCGTATATTTCGAAGGGTTTTCCATTCATTTTAGTTACATCGAAAAATGCTTCTCCTTCTAAACGGACGATTCGTTTATCAAACTGCTTTTCGTACTGCAAAGAACTTTTTTGATTTAGCCAAACCTTAGTGCCATCTGGTAAATCAATGGTCGTTTTTTCTTGGGCAATTGTTTCTGTCGTTACCAATTTCTCTCCATTGATATTAGGGTATTGCCATACAGCGATACTAACTAAAAATAAGATAGCTGCCGCAATTCGCATCCAAGGTTTGAAGAAACCAATTGGTTTAATGACTGCTTCTTGTTTATCTACTGCTCTGACTTGGTTTAACCTTTTATCTATTTTAGCCCAAGCGGCGTCCATATTAGGTTGGAATTCCAAATCTGAAGATTCAGCTACTTCCCAGACTTCCATACTCTCTTCTAGTAGGGCTTTGTTTGTTGGATTTTCTTTCACCCAGGCAAACAACTCCTCCCTTTCCTGCGAATCACTATTGTCCGAAAGATACTTGGCTATTTTATTTAAATTTTGCTCCTGTTTCATACAGCTATGACCATTTCTATTAGTAGGATGATATAAAGACTATACCACCCCTATCACAAAAATAATTTTTTTTCAATTCTTTTTTATTAAGACTGTTTAATCGTTCTAAAAGATACATTATTTAAATGTAGGTATTTAGGCGCGAAGAATGTATTTTTTAGATATTACCTTGGAAAACCTAAACTGATGTCACTCTTTTGTGAATTATTTTAGCTTTTAAAAAAAGTAAAAATCACCTTTTTATTTTTTAAATAAAAAGACTTATCTTTTGTTATTTGTTGATTTACAATAGGTTGATTATCTATTTTTAATGAATTTTTTATTTTATAAACTATGACCTACTAACTTAATTGTGACAGCTAAAAATTAATATTTTTTTTAATATTTCTTTGAAAATATATGGAGAGTTCCATTTTTATTTCTAAATTCGCATTTGTATTTAAGAAACTATTCATATTACAATCTTTCCCTTAAGAACATTTCTACAACAACGAAAGATATTCTTCTAATCTCAGATACATTGTGGGTACTTACAACATGGTTTTCAAGACTGTGATGTTTTCTATATCATGGCTTTCATATATTTTATGATGCCAAAAGAAAGGCCATCCTAATATGGATGATGGTTCTTTCCCTATACCATCACCTATCAATTACCGATTTAAGGACATCTTGATACCTCAACGGACTTTAAAAAACTTTGTGTGGATACACTATGAAATACAAGTTTGCCCGTTGGGGTATTTTTT
>CALJVJ010000090.1 GCA_937974625.1 uncultured Saprospiraceae bacterium | reverse complement strand
CTCCTCAGGTGCAGTATACCGCACAAAATCTATCCCAATGCCATTAGGGTCTTTGATAGCAAAGTGTCTATCGCCCCATGGCTCATCTCTAATTTCGAGTGCTATTTTTACCCCTTTGGCTTTTAATTCAGTATACAAGGCATCCACATCTTCCATTTCTATGGTTAAGTACATGCCTTGCCCTTGGAAAGGCGCATGGAATAATGGTTGCTGACTTGGATGATTGGGTAATAAGAAACTTAGTTCCGCTTCGTGATTAGGTGTATGTAATAAGAGGTAAAACTCATTTTCGAAGGTGACGCCAAAACCTAAATTTTCTGTATAAAAGGCTTTTGTTTCGGACAATTTTTCTGTTAATATACCTGCGTTTAATTTCATACTAACATGTTTTTCTGTACTAGTAGTTGATTGAGCACTTACATTGACAAAAGTAATAAATAACGCTAAAACAAGGATGAATAGATTTTTCATGATACTAATTTTTTAATTAAGTGATACCACAAAGTTCCCCTATTAATGTAGCGAAAGATTGTAAAAATCGGACATAATGTAATCTCACCTTCTAAAAGCTGTCCCAGGCGTCACCCCATAGAAATTTTTAAATTCTTTGATAAAATGCGCTTGGTCATAATATCCTTGGTAGAATAATTTATTGCGTTTCAAACTTTGTTTGGAAGGTTTGGCGCGCAAAATATTTTGGAAACGAACGACCTTGGAAAAAGTCTTGGCAGAATCTCCAATATAATATTTGAATAAACGGCGCAATTGACGTGGACTGATACCTGTATTTAAATCGGTTTCGATATTCAATACACCAAAATTTTTTAATATAATAGCTACGGCATCGTATAATCGACCGTCATCGTCAAAATCACTTTTAGCTAATAATTGCAAGAAGTAGTCGTCTAGTTTATCCTTAATACGCTCAAAGTCTCTTTGGAATTGTATTTCTTCTTGAATAAACTGAGTCGTTAAAGGGTGAATAACGGCTAGTTCCTGAAACTGATTACTCAACTCATGTGCAGGAACTTTAAATAACTGGGGAAACATAGTCGGCAAGAACCGAATGCCGATATAATGAAAATCATTGTCCAGTGGAAATTGCGTGTATTTTTTACAAAATCCCATCACATAGATATATGCAGGTGTATTGGCCTCAAAAAAAATATCAATGCAGCCATCGGCTACTACTCTATACTGAAAAGCTTCTTCTAATGGTTGCGTTGTTTTTAATTGCCAATAGCAGTAAATAAAAGGTTGTAACTCAAGCTGTGGTAAGAATTCCCGATAATGCACATTATCAGCTGATTGCCGAACGGTCGGTTGGACAGGCAGGTAAAGTTGTCTTATATTATTAATGTTTTTCAATAGAATAAACTCTAAAAGTTGGTGTAGGTTTTAAGCTTTTGCCAAACGCCTCCATTTTCTTGTTCAATCAAAGTAATCGTATCAAAAACTAGATATTTTGGTAGTGCTAATGCTTGTATTTTACTAAACGTTGCATCTGTACAAGTGGAATTTCTTGGATGCATTAATGTAAGATGTGCGTGGTGTTTTCTGGGCTGTTTGATAGCGCCTTTTAAAATAGTGTGTCTCAATTGGTCGAAGGCTTTATTCTTTTCTTTAGCGGGTATCAAAACGCCTTTCCCTTCTGCAAACCTTTTCACACTATCCAAATGAATAATAATAGGTAATTGTTGAAGTGAGGCTAAATTTTGTTCGATGATTGCCCAATTTTCTATTTCATCTTCTCGACATAAGGTGATGTGTGCAGGAATTAAATCATATTGAACTCGATTGTATCTTCTTCGAATTTGTTCTATCCCTTTTGCTTCCTCTGTGGAGAGGAAAAGGGTTAATTGTTTGCGTTTGTTTGATGTCGCCATTAATGTTTATCTAAAATAAGCTGGTTGTTAAGAGCTTCCAGAACTTCAAGTTCTGGAAGCTCTATGCTTTTCAATCAAAATCAATTACTTTCTCGTAGCATCTTCATCGTAAACCAACCCAAAACTAAAATAATACCCACCATCAAACCCCATAGCCATAGCTTATTTTCAAAAAAAGGTTTGGTTACGGGCTTATCTTTTTTAGGAATAATCTGTGCTGATTTTAAGATTAAGCTACTTAAATCTTGCGGAATTTTGTTTTTAAATTTTCCAATATCATAATTTGGAAGCCTTGCATTTTTTTGACCATAGGTTAAAAAATACTCCCCTGACTGGTCAAACCGAGCTATCAATTTATGCGGATGCCCTTTTGTGTTGATGGATTTAATATCTAAGGGTGGATTATCTTGGTTATAGATAATCACTTTCCATTTTTTACTAATGGTGCTATTAAATTTAAATTCATTGCTTTGCAAAGAACTAAAAATACCTCTCTTTATGGTTCGATAATTATAGCGCCAACCTTTTTCTGTTTGGATGCTATCTCTTAAATATTGAATCGTCAAGGGGCGATAGAAATCAAAATCACTAGCCGCCTGAATCGCTAAATAACTTAGCGGTACCGCATTGGCTAATTCCAATTCAATTAGGGTGTTTTTTTGCTTTTTATTTTGGGTGATAATTTGCTTTGAAATAGGATAAGTTTGATAATTAGCGGGCGTATCTTCCGCTAAATCTAACGTGGCCTTCTTTAAAGTCACAACGTGCGAGGTTTTTACCAATAGTCGATAATAACGATATTTCGCAGTCGGAAAATTAAGGGTGGTGAATCGATAATCAGCCGATTCATTATTAATAGAAACGATGCGGTAATTATCTTTGATAGTAAACCAATTTTGTTGATTTTGACTGCCTTCTAATTTAATTTTCCAATCGAAATTTTGTTCTTTTAAATCCAAAAATATTTGATTAATCGCCGTTGTATTTTTCAACTCAAACGTAAAATAATGCCCATCTTTTGTCAGTGATTTATTAATGATATCAAAAGTAATCGCTTGTTTTTTAGTGGAAGCTATACCGATATCTAGCAAATAAGGTACTTCTAGTGTGTCTTTATCCGCTGTAATTCCATAGATTCTGAGGTCTGAAAAATTGGGATTAACCTTTTCAAATATAGTTTCTGGCAAAGTGAGCTGATGCCATTGGTCATTAATGCCTGAAATAGCACATTGGTAATCGTATTCTCCGATTTGTCCAAAGGTCAGCGTACTTACTAAAAAGACTAAAGTGCTTATCAATTTAACTTTCAGATTCATCAGCAATAAGGTGTTTGTACTTATTATACAAAAAGGAAATGAATAATAATAATAGACCCAGGGAGACTAAAACAATGATTTTGCCTATGGTTTCTAAATGTGTCAAATCGTAGAAAAATAGTTTTACTAAGGTCAGGCCAAATAAGGCAATAGCTGCCAATCGTAAATGTTTTTTACGTTTCCAAATACCTAAAACGATTAATAATAAGGCATATACCCCCCAGAGGATACTCAAGCCTAACTTGTTGGATTGTGCGCCTATGCCCATTTCTGACCAATAGATTAGCTCACTGCTAGCAATAACTAACAACGTGGTATGTAAGACTAAATCAAAAACAAGGGTTAAATCAAAATCTGTTACTACTTTCCTTAAATAGCGATAAGTTAGGAATAAAAAGCCTCCAAAAATAAGTATAGAGATATATCGAATAGTGATATTAAATTGACCTGCTACAAACAAAGAATTGGCATCTTGAGCCACATAACTTTGTTGTAATGTCCGCAAAGCAAAAAGCCCTGCTGACAAAAATAGGAGGATGCCTATTCCATTAAGCATTAAATTGACTTTTGCTAAAACCTCATTTTTTATCCATTTGACATTAAGGAAAGTTAAGGCAGATAAAAATAAAAGGGTGTAATTAATTTGCCAGATAGACTTAAAATGGATTAAATCAGTATCGTACTTGAAAGAGTTATAACTGGAATTTCCATTTTCTAAGCTTTTAACTTTAGTTCCTTCATAAGCTTGAATAAAATAATTATCAATTTCAAGGTAAAAAGCAAGATACAAAGTGACCAATAGAACACTAGGTAATACTATTTTTAACAAATTAGGTATCCATTTTCGTTTGAAACTAGCTGTGTCAAATGTAGACTGATTATTTACCCAATTGATGAAACCTAGGGCCGCAACAAATAAAATAGACGTTAGAAAATAACTATTTAAAATAGGGCTAATCCTGGTTTCTGGATTTGCCATATAGTTTCTGCCGTAATGAGACCAATCTTCTGTCAGACTAAGTAAGGCCACAGCAATTAGTGGATAAGCCATTTTTTCATAAAAAGAAACGCCTTTTGTGCGCCCAATCCAGAAAAGTAATGCTGCTTCTCCTATCCATATCAAGGTCACCCAATTGCCGTCTAACTGTACTGGAATGGCGATGGTTAGAAAGAGGAGTACTAAACCTACGACGAGATAAAATAGATTTTTATCAGCTAATTTTTGTCGATGTATAATATTACCGACGATGAAATGAATGCCTGCATTGGCTAAGGTAAAAAGTCCTAAATATTGTTCGGTTGCCTCATGTCTTTCCAAAATCGCAAAACCAAAACCATAAAATAAAAAAGAATTAGTGAGGACCAACCAGATGTCTCTTTTGACAAATTGCTCTTTTCGCAATAACTTATAAGCTAGAAAAAGGACATAAAAGGTAATAAAGAAGATAGCTGCAAAAGGCAAGGCAACGGAAAAATCTACTGCTCGTTTGCCATCAAAAAAGAACCACGCGGCATAAATAAACCAAGTCATCAAAAAGGCAGCTCGATGTACCCCTTTCCAGTATTTTTGGAAGGCAACTATTAAAATACCGATGTTCAAAATCGTCATGTAGACAAACATGGTCACAATATTCCCAGTACCATCTCCCAATAAAAAAGGCACACCGTAAGCACCGACTAAGCCAACTAAAGCGATGACTTGTTGGTTATAGTTAATGGCGGCAATGACCGTAAAAATGGTAAAGAGCACCATTAAGCCAAAAGCGACCAATTGTGGCATTAATCCATATAAACTATAAGCAAAGTAAGTAATGAAATAGAGGATGGCAATTGCTCCACTGACCAAAACTGCACTATAATTGGTATAATTTGACTTTAACTTTATCCCAACACCCAATAAACTCAATCCTGCCAAATAACCGAAAATAATTCTAGTTAATGGGCTAATTAGATTATTGTCAATCGAAAATTTTGCGCCTATTCCAACGCCTAAAATCAAAATTAGAATACCGATTTTACTAATTAGATTCTCTCCAATAAATTTTTCCCAATCTGCTTTGACGGTTGCTGGAATTTGGAATTTAGGTACCGATGGACGTGTTTTTTCTGGTTGGGGAGTAGATTGAACAGGAATATATTCTTCAATTAACTCTCCTGCTTTAATCTTTGGATTTTGCTCCTCGACTTTTATGGGAGATAGAGTTGAAATTGTTTCTCCTCCCCCTTTTAATTGATAAATCTCTCGACGCAATTCGCTAATTTCCTTAGAAAAAGTAGCTTGCTTTTGCATCAAGTACTCCAACTTTTGCAGGAGTAGATTTATTTGGTCTTGCTGATTCGCCATATTTGAAAGGTCTATGAAGGGGAAAGCTACTGCTTTTTTTTAGAAAGGTCTTGCAAAAAATAAGTTTTGCCAAATTCTTGCTTAAACAATTGATTGTTAATTATTTATTCAATTATTGTACCGTAGTTGGTTATCTTCAGACTTTTATCAATCCTTTCTTTACAAAGCCTATTTACCACTTTTCTTCATTAGAGCATGATTCGATACAATGAACAGAGTTTCTATTAAACGCTTGACCAAATTTTTTTTCATAAACTTGATAAGCTGCAAAACCAAAATTTTCTGCGGCTAAATCTATTGCCGCCTTTTTAGGGTTTTTATCAATCTTATTATAATAGGCTTCTCCCATTCCAAAAATAAAACATCGACGGTATAAAAATCCATCATCGCTGCCATCTGTATATTGATGAATCTCTTGGCGGTCTATTTGGTATAACTTAGCTTCTTGAAAATGGATAAATTTTGTTAAAGTTATTTTATCCAAAGTAGCTAATGCTGCTTTAAAATGTGGGAGAATTTGCACCCCCATCGCACTACTTAATTCCGCTAAGAGGTCTTTATCATTTGTCTTAACAGCAATCGCTCTTATGATATGTAAAGTAGTTACTTTGCTCCAAGCAGTTTCTATAATTTGCCAAAATTTTTCTTCTGTCATCATTTTTCATAAGTGTTGAGTGTGAAAAATAAATAAAATTAACACAATTTGTTGAATAAATAATATATTTTACCCATTTTTGTATTAATTATTTTCGGACTTTTTATCACATACACAATATGGCTTTACGAGATGGATTTCCACCAGAAGGATTAGAGTACGTCGGTGGCGAAAGCGACGGATGGGAATATAAGACTGTATTTTCTGGAATGAACTTAAATTACAGTTACGATATGGTCAAATCTTTTTTGACTGAAGAAGGCTATGGAGATATTCCTATTCCTAAATCTGCCGCTGAACTAGACCTTTTTCGCTTACCTACCCGCAATCGACAGATTCTTTTGTTTGAAGATAATGGGTATATCCATTTTCCAATAAAAATCTTATTCCCCGTAGATGGGCGTAATAAACGTAAATTGACTTTATGTATTTATAAGGAAGATGCGGAAGATGCGGTACTTCGATTTCACCGCAAAGGAAAGTATCAAGCAGATATTTTTGGAAAAGCACTTTAGTAAGTTGTAAGTGGTAAGTTGTAAGTGGTGAGTGGTAAATCTTGCTTTTTACTCACCACTTAACATTTACAATAATCCTGTTTTTTTCTTTTTTGTCATAATAGAGCTACTAACTAGCTTCATTACTTCAATCGTATTAGGGTAAATAGATTCGAATTCGGTCTGGCTCAGATATTCATTTTCATAAAGTAATTCTAACCAAAATTGAGCTTCTCCAGTTTCTTTTTGTGCAATACTTAACTTATGGATAAAGTCTTTATCACTTTCTGCATTTTCAGACTCCCTGACCATAGCTCCAGGATTAGTACCTGCTCTGAGTAATTGTTTGCTTAACACAAATTCTCTCTGAGTTTCTGTTAAATGCTTGTAAAGCTTTACAATCCGATTCGCTAAAAGGAAAGATTTTTCTTTCAAAGGACCGCCTTTCTTCGAAAATTTGTGTGTTTTCATGATAATCAAGTTAAACTCAAAAAAGCTAATTTAGTTAATAAACTTTAACCCTTTTTTCAACTATCTATCATTAATCTCATACTCACCACTTACATCTTACAACTTACCACTTACCACTAATTAGCGAGTCTTACGAGCTTTCTGAGGTTGATGTCATCGACTGCTCGACGCATTTGTTTTTCTGAAACGCCTTCTCCTTTTACCGTAACAATTAATCTATTGTCAACTAAAATACTTGTTTCCCCCTCTTCTCGACGTTCGTTGTATTTTTCTAGAGCTGGATGTCCATCTATTTCTGTAGTTCTTTCATAACCATTTCTAGTTTCTTTATCCACTTCAAATTCAGACCACTTTGCCATGCTTTTGACTAATTTTCCTACGCCTGCTACATCGACTACGGTTACTTCAAATGCAGTCTCATCTTCTTGATAAGTCGCTTCAACGGTAGAAATCTTAAATCCTAGAATACCCGTAGTTTGACCTTCACTCCCTTCAAAATCTACTCCTGCTAAACTTCGAGGTAAGGCTTTTTTCATGTCTCTGAAATTAATGGGGTCTTTTCCTTCTAGGTTATGTTTTTTCTTGAGCCCTGCGAAAGCATCACCTAGGTTGTCAATCGCTTTGCCAATATCGTCTTTAGCTTCTGCTAAATCGTTATCAATATCAGCTTGTAAATTTTCTTTTCGTCTTTCTTCTTTCCGTTCTTTCTGTTCTGCGGATTCTAAGTCGCCACAATTGGTCATTAAAAAAGCCGCACAGATGGTAAAAGCAAAAACAAATAATTTTTTCATTAAAGATTGGTGGTTTAAAGGCGACAAAAAGTAATATCGCAGGTTTCAAATGATTATTTTTAATAGGTTGAAAACTTATGAAAAAAATAATCAACTGTAAAACTTAAATGCGGAAATTATCTTTTTGCCAATTATTAATTGAATAATAAAAACAAAACGAAGTTAGGTGCTAAGAGGATGCTATGCTAAAAAATTACGATAAACCTAGTAGAATTATCGAAATGTGGAGAGAATCAGGGTATTTATGGCAGAAATTTTAAAATATAGAGTTGAATTTAGTCTAATAAAGGTATGCTTCCGAAATGATGTCACAAACAGCTTATAATTAAGAATTAAGAAAAAATTACATATTTTTTTATTAAAATATGTTTTTGGCACACATTTTGAAAAGATATATGTATTGAGTTTTGGTTAAAAGATTGTTTAGGCCCGCTTCGAGCGGGCTTTTTTTATTTTAAGCCTTTTGTTTTTTCTTGCCTTTGATTTTCAATTTTCTTATTTCTTTCTTTTTTTGTTTTTATAGCTGTCACATAGATTATTGTTTTTTGTTAAATTATATTGGTTTTATTTTTCATAGGTTATCCAAGTTATAAAAAATAAAACCACTATCGCCACTAGTTTTTTCCTATCCTGACTTCTAACTCTTATCAACCACTTTTTTTCATTTAGAACAATTCATTAGTTCTTTTAAAAGCAAAGTATATAGAACACATTTTACATTTACTTTTCTGCGGACATTAAAAAACAGTCCCATTTTTCAATGAAAAAAAATGTGCTTATGAAAAATTTAATTTGGTGTTTTGTATTGATTGCTTTTACTTCTTTATTGGTTCAATGTAAAGCAGATGAACAAAATGATGAAATCGCAAATCTAGTTGATGACCCTGATGTGATTGGTAATCGACCCGGCGGTGGGAATAATGGTGGTAACAATAATGGCGGCGGTAACAACAATGGCGGCAATAATGGCGGTGGTAACAATAATGGTGGTGGTAATAACAATGGCGGTGGTAATAACAATGGTGGCAATAATAATGGCGGTAATAATAACGACGGTGGAGCTATTGAGGCAAACCTATTGGATGATAGAGGTTTACCTTTAAATATAGTTTCTCCTGCTGACAATCCCATAACGGCAGCTAAGATAGAATTAGGTCGCTTACTTTTTTGGGACCCTGTGCTTTCTGGGGAGTTAGATGTTTCTTGTGCTACTTGTCATCATCCAGATTTAGGCTATGCTGACGGGCGAAGATTGCCTATTGGAGTTGGTGGAGTAGGCTTAGGGTTGGGAAGAATAGATGGGGTAAATGATGATATAGGATTGGTCCAAAGAAACTCGCCAACCATTGTCAATACCGCTTTTAATGGGATTACAGAACAAGGTAATGTGAATCCAAACCAAGCGCCTATGTTTTGGGACAATCGAGCGAATAGTCTAGAGACACAGGCATTACTGCCACTACATTCTTTTGAAGAGATGAGAGGACATGCTTTTGGAGAAGAGGAAACATTAGCCGTTATTGTTGCTAGATTGGAAGCTATCGCCGATTATCAAAACCGATTCCAAGCTGTTTTTGGTGGAAATAATCCTATTACAGATGAAAATATTGGAAGGGCTATTGCTGCCTTCGAACGTTCAATTATAGCAAATAATAGTCCTTTTGACCGATATGCCCGAGGGGATGAAAATGCTTTGACTCAACAACAAATTCAAGGATTGAATAGATTTGATGCGGTTGGCTGTGATGATTGCCATAGTGGTCCGATGTTCTCCGATTATGATTTGCATGTTTTAGGAGTCCCAGAAAGTCCTTTATTAGATTTTATTGATGCTGGGGCCAATGACGATTTTGAGTTTAGAACGCCTACGCTAAGAAATTTAAATACCACAGGACCTTATTTTCACAATGGAGTAGCCGGAGATTTAACTGCTGTGCTAAATTTTTATAGAACGATTCAAGGGAATGGAGGAAATGGTCCTGGTAATTTAGATAGAAACCCCAATGTAGCGCCTAATCAGATAGACCAAGATGCTAGAAATCTAAACTTGAATAATAATGATGTACAGGCTATTGTTGCTTTTTTACAATCATTAAACGATGAAACTTTTGATAGACAGATTCCAGTTAGTGTTCCAAGCGGTTTGCCTGTTGGTGGAAATATCGATTAAGACGGGAATTGACTATAAAATTAGAAAGGTCGAATTTGTAACGTACAAATTCGACCTTTTTATTATTTCGCTAAATTATTTTTATTAGTAAGAAAACACCGCAGAACGTTTAAATAACTGCTTTACATTGACCCAACCTAATTTCATCCTATTAGCAAATTTGTTAGCAGGAAATTGCTTTAATTGCTTGCGGAAATGATTGGCAATGGTTTCTTTATAATCAACTAAGTCATAAAGACTGTTGAAATAAGTATCGTATTTGGTATTGATATAATCTAGTAATCCTTCCTGTAAAAAGATATGTAAATCTTCAAATTGCTTAATCACCCTATCATTCAATCCTTCTTCATTCAAAAAGCTATTCAGTATACTGAACTCCAGTAGATGCTCCAATTTAGGAATGTACAAGCCATTATCCCACAACTTTCTACCCGCCATGACTTCTTTGGCATCTAAGTAGGTTAGTCGGTCCACATGGAAGAAATGATAAATTTCTATCGTAACGAAGTGATTGGGTGTTAAATCTGTCGTTAAAATGGTCGAATCTAACTTACTTTGAACGACCTGAAAATCTATATTTTCAGCAAGTGAATCTAAAAAAAGTTTTCTTTCTTTAGACCGAATAGCTACTTTAATCACAGATAATTCATGACTGTTAATGCTTGGTGAAAGCAATGTGTAATCGAAGTGTTCGAGCGTATGTATTAGCTCTTTTGTAAGTTGTATGTAATTAGTTCTTAACATTTGTTATAGTGAATCTTTTTTATTGCTTAAAAATACGATTTTAACAAAAAAAAGTCAAATGTAAAATAAGCTATATGTCTGAATGTCAGTTGAATTGCTACTAAAAATGATTTTTTTAGCTAGATATTGTATATTCTAAGGAAGAATTTAAATAAATCGTTCCTTTTAATCCTTAATTTCTTTGAAAAGTTACTACTAATACGAATGAATCGCCTTATTCGATGCTTATACAATTGCCTGCTAGCTTACATTTTTTAAAATTTGTGTAAATTGCATTTTTACAAACTAATACCTATAGGCACATGAGAAATATACTACTTTACATTTTTACATTAACCCTATTTTTATTTTTTTCTTCTTCCTTGCTAGCTCAAATACATTTAGGCGGTGGCTTAACTTTTGCTAATGGGGATAATCTCTCTAAATTGGGACTCAATCTCAGAGGTACTTACGAAGCCGCCAATGAAAAATTAGTTATCGCACCAGGTGTTAGCTTTTTCTTCAAAGACAAATCTTTGAGAGATGCAACGGTCAGCTATTTTTCAGTGGATTTGGATGCTCGATACCGATTAATTAATATTGGCGAGGATATAGAAGTTTATCCTGTCGGAGGGCTTAACTTCTTTAATGTAAAAATTGACGGAGATTCGTCTCTTCCTGTATTGGAAAAAGGAGTTAATGTAGGACTGAACTTAGGCTTAGGCACACAGATTGCTTCTTCAACTTCTGATCTTAATTATTTTGGAGAATTTAAATTTAGAGTTGGCGGAGAAGTAAATTCAACCATTACCGCTGGGGTTTTGTATGGATTTTAATACCTTTGCAATCTTTTTGAAAATTGTATCTATATTGAGACGATAATAAAGTTGTTATTCTTGCCTTTTGGCAGATAGGTTTATTTCTTGTCAATACCCTTAGATATCTCAAAGAATTTAAATACTTTTTAATACCAAATTATTATGGCAAATACTTCAGATATTAAAAACGGCTTGTGTATTGATTTTAATAATTCTGTTTGCTCGATTGTTTCTTTTCAACACGTTAAACCAGGAAAAGGAAATGCCTTTGTTCGGACTAAACTGAAAAGTTTTGCTACAGGTAAAATTGTAGACCATACTTTTCCTGCCGGACATAAGATTTCTGTAGTAAGAGTAGAACGTCGAAAGTTTCAATATCTTTATAAAGATGATTATGCATTTCACTTTATGGATAATGAGACCTACGAACAAGTAGCATTAGAGGAAAAAATGATTGACCAACCAAAGTTTATCAAAGAAGGCGCTGAAATTGAAATTCTTTTTGACGCGGCTAGAGAAACTCCCTTAACTATAGATTTACCACAATACGTTAACCTGAAAGTGACTTATACAGAACCAGGGGTGCAAGGAAATACGGCTACTAATGCTACTAAACCCGCTACTACTGAAACTGGAGCTGAAGTTAGAGTCCCTTTATTTATTAATGAAGGAGATATTATCAAAGTAGAAACTAAAACAGGTAATTATATGGAGCGAACCAAAAGCTAAAATTTATGAACGCTTAGCTATTTTAGTTATTCGGTTTAAAATAATTTGGACAATTTGAAAAACAATTTTAGTAGTAAGTTCCTACTAATTCCACAATCCTATTTTACCCTAAATAACTAATTAGTTTTTTTTCTATAATTATCCGACCTCAATATGTATATTGCAGCTTTTTACGCTCGATAAACCCGTTATCTACACCAAAACGAGTAAAATGAATTTTAAAGAAATACAAGACCTCATTAAGCTAATTAATAAAACCAATCTTTCTGAATTTAAATTGAAAGATGGTGAATTTGAAATGACCATTCGTACAGACGAATATCATAAAATGAAGGCTACTCCAGCAACACCACAGGTGATTTCTGTACCAACTGCGATGCCTCCAAATTATGCGCCAACACCTGTTGGAGAACCTGCTGCAGCTACCACCCCCGCTACTGCTGCCGCAACTAAAGAAGCTGCTCCAGCCCCAGCCGAAGAAAGTACCAACTATATAGAAGTGAAATCTCCGATTGTCGGAACCTTCTACCGTTCTCCTTCTCCTGAAAAACCTCCTTATTTAAAGATAGGAGATACGATTGCTGTAGGAGATGTAGTTTGTATTGTAGAAGCGATGAAACTGTTCAATGAAATCGAATCTGAGATTAGTGGAAAAGTTGTCAAAATTTTATTAGAAGATTCTTCCCCTGTAGAATATGACCAACCATTATTTTTAGTTGACCCTAATGGCTAAAGGTAGATACAATGAATGGAATATTATGAATGGTTTATAGTTTATAATTCTATATTTATTGTTCCCCTTAAGTTAATCAAGACCTTTAAACAAGCTAAATATGATGTTCAAAAAAATTCTCATTGCCAACAGGGGAGAAATTGCCCTTCGAATTATTCGAACTTGTAAGGAAATGGGTGTAAAGACCGTTGCAGTTTATTCTACGGCGGATAGAGAAAGTTTGCACGTTCGATTTGCGGATGAAGCAGTTTGTATTGGCCCTCCAGCCTCTAAAGATTCTTATTTAAGTGTATCAAAAATTATGGCGGCGGTTGAAATCACCAATGCTGATGCAGTGCATCCTGGATATGGTTTTTTAGCTGAAAATGCTGATTTTGCAGAGGTTTGTGCGGAATATGGCATTAAATTTATCGGCCCTTCTCCTGCGATGATTCGAAAGATGGGAGATAAAATTACGGCTAAAGAGACAATGATTAAAGCAAAAGTCCCTGTTGTACCTGGGTCTGGAGGTTTGCTTAAAGATGTAGACCACGCTTTGAAAGAAGCTGAAGGAATAGGATATCCTATTATCCTTAAAGCGACTGCTGGTGGTGGTGGAAAAGGAATGAGGATTGTTTGGAAAGCAGAAGAATTAGAGAGTGCATGGAATATGGCGAGAAATGAAGCTAAAGCTTCTTTTTCGAATGATGGTATGTATATGGAAAAATTTATCGAGGAACCTCGGCATATTGAATTCCAAATCATCGGTGACCAACATGGAAATGTTGCCCACCTTTCTGAAAGAGATTGCTCGATTCAACGTAGACACCAAAAATTAGTCGAAGAATGCCCTTCTCCTTTTATGACTCCTGAATTACGGGAAAAAATGGGCGAATCTGCTATTCAAGCAGCTAAATCCATTAATTATGAAGGGGTAGGAACTGTTGAATTTTTAGTAGATAAACATAGAAATTATTATTTTATGGAAATGAATACTCGAATTCAGGTGGAACACCCTGTAACGGAGGAAGTCATCGACCATGATCTAATTAAAGAACAAATAAAAATGGCAGCTGGGGATGTACTTTCTGGTGAAAACTACTACCCAACTATGCATGCCATCGAATGTAGAATTAATGCCGAAGACCCTTTTAATGGTTTTCGCCCAAGCCCAGGAAAAATTACCTCTTTTCATAGTTCGAAAGGTCATGGGGTAAGAGTAGATACGCATGTATATGCGGGCTATTCGATTCCTCCATATTACGATTCAATGATTGCTAAATTGATTTGTAAAGCACAGACTAGAGAGGAATGTATTAAAAAAATGTCTAGGGCACTAGATGAATTCATCGTGGAAGGCGTGAAAACTACTGTTCCATTTCATCAACGATTGATGAAAGATGAAAATTTTAAAGCGGGTAATTTCCATACTGGCTTTTTAGACAATTTTGATTTGACGGATGATTAGCATTTTCCAGTAACTTAACTTCTTGTTACAGGAAAAGTTATGCTTCTACTGATAAAAATATACCTTTAAATTACTGGATGACGGTAAGTCATCCAGTAATTTAAATTTAGAACACCCACTCCTTCTTTCGTTCTTTTACCTTCACAATATATTCATCTCCCATATCTTCTTCATTTAAATAAAAAACATAGGTAGCGTGCCGAAAGTCTTCATGGTCCGAAGGGTCTATTAAATAAGGTATTTGTTGACCATCAGGTGTGTATACATGTATGAATTTAATGTTATACTCCTCAGGCTGTGTTGATTTGTATACGCCTCCTGCGACCCAAAAGCCATCTTTAAATTTGGCGGTTGCCATGACGATAGGGTTTCCTTCGAGTACGTCTGCAGCTAATTCGCTCGTAATTTGGCCTTCCATTAGCTTAGTCCATTTTTCCATACCGTCTTTGGGTAGATAAAGGGTGGTTGTTTTTCTCATAGTTTAATGTATAGCGTAACACGGATTGTTAATCCGCCCTAAAACGCTGTGCTAAATAATCTAACTTACAGCATTCCGAAATGCAAAAATTGTCAAAAAATCAACAAAATCCAACGATTTTTTTTTATACAAAACAAACAAACTCAACTCTCGCGAGATGATGACTTAGACTTTGCCATTCTTCGCCTCCATTTTCCGATAAATAAACGTTTCCAGTTGTCGTCCCAAAAGCCAGAGTAGCTCTATCTATCGCTAAAGCATGCCGAAAGACTATATCAAAGCTATTTTCTTGCGGTAAGCCTTTATTTAACGTCTGCCATGTTTCTCCTCCATCGTTGGTCCGACAAACACTTAACGCTTGATTGGGCGCTAATCGTAATTCATCGCTAATAGCAGGAACAACCCAAGCGGTCAAAGAGTCTTGGTGGTCAATAGCTAAGGCAAAACCATAATTAGCAATGCCCGATTTATCACTTACATCCGTCCAATTTTTTGCACCGTCCGTACTTCTAAAAATACCACAATGATTTTGCTGCCAAAGTACTTTTGGATTACTTTTACAGGCAAACAAGCGGTGTGGGTCATGACCAATTTCTACATGAGGATTAGGTAGATAGGCGGCAATTAATCCTTTATTTCGAGGTTGCCAGGTTTTGCCACTGTCCAACGTTTCAAAAATACCTGCACAGCTGACAGCGATGTAAACATGATTATTATCGCTGGGGTCAATGACGATAGAATGGATAAATGGCTCGCTACGTCCTGTCCCAAACCATTGTTGTTGATTCATGCGGCTAGGGTGATTCCATAAATTGGTGACCAATTCAAAATGTTGCCCGTTATCTTCACTTAGAAATAGACCACCAGGTTCCGTGCCGACCCATAGTCGGTTAGGATATTGTTGTCCGCCATGTTGAATGGTCCATATTTTTTTTAAGGTAGCTGGAGTCCCTGAGCCGATTTGAGCATTTTTAGGATATAAAGGAGGTTTGACGGCCTGCCAAGTTTTTCCTTCATCATTAGAATAGTGCAATTTTTGTCCCCAATGATGATGCGAAATTCCAGCCCACCAAGTATTGGTCGATTCATTGACATAGATAACGGAAACTGGGAAACCAAGGAAATGCGTTTGCTGTATTTGCCAAATTTGATGCTTCTTTTCAAAAACAACCAAACCTTTAGAAGTGCCAACTAATAATTTCTTTTGCTGCATGTGTAGCTGATAGCACAAGGCTATCGTAAGGACTGAAAATCATAAATCATACATCATAGTTCATAAATCATAAATCCATCAAGACTAAAATAAGCTAGGTTTATAATGTATGATTTTAGAGGTGTGAAGTAAGATTTGGTTAGAAAAATAATTTGACTATTAAATGATTGATTAATAGAAGCGAAATGGAAAACCGAAAAAAGCACTGGTATAGTAGCAATATGGCAAATCGTAAATCTATTTTTCATTCCAAGTGGATTTATGATGTATGATTTCAGATGTATGATTGTACTCAGTCCGCCTGATTTCGGTAATTTAAAATGCCAATAACATAATTTAACGTTGCCTACCCACCAGACAAAGCCTGAAAAATAACTACTTCATCATTCGCTTCCAATCGGTCTTGCAAGTGGTCTCTATCTACAATCAATTCTCCTCGTACAAAAATATTCATATGTTGACGGACCGCACCTCGTTCGTCTAATAAATAGTCGCTGATACCGGGATATTTTAGTTCCGTTTGCGCTAAAACTTCTGCTACGGTCGCACCACTTACCTCTATTTCTGCTAAATCGGGGAAAAATCTTTTGAGTGCCGCTGTAAACTTTATCTTTGCCATGAACGCTTCTATTTTCTTTTATTAACAACTCAATACCTATTTTTGCTTAAAAATAGGATAATTTTTAAAAATATACCTTGATGAAAGAATTATTAAATACGATTAATGATTGGACGACGGAGAAGAAGCCTTTTGCGATAGCAACGGTCATCAAAACTTGGGGGTCTTCGCCTCGTCCAATAGGTTCTGCGCTATTAGTTTCCGAAGATATGGAAATGGCAGGTTCGGTGAGTGGTGGATGTGTCGAAGGAGCAGTTATCAAAGCATCCCTTCCACTGATCACTAAAGGAGAAGGTACTCAATTAGATTTTGGGGTAACCGATGAAGCCGCTTGGGGGGTAGGCTTAAGTTGTGGTGGTAAAATTCAAATATACGCTGAAAAATTTTTGGCATTTGATAAACGACCTGCTGAACAAGCGGTATGGAAAAGATTACAAGCCAATCTCAATAATAATGAACCTTGTGTGTTATTGACTCGCTTACAAGCAGGCGAAAGTCAGCACTTGTTAATCATGCCTGACCGTACTGCTTTAGGGCAACAATTGCCTGATTTTGTGATAGAAGAAGGAATTAGAGTGTATAAAGAAAGGAAGAATCAAATTATTGAAAATGAGGGCGTTAGATACTTTGCACAAGTTTTTCCTCGACGGAGTCAATTATTAATTATTGGTGCGGCACACATTACTGTAGATTTGGTGACTTTGGGTAAAATGTATGGTTTTGAAACGGTTGTCATTGACCCAAGAGGCATTTTTACTAATAAAACTCAGTTTGTAACGCCACCAGATGGTATTTTCGAAAAGTACCCAGCAGAAGTATTACCAGATTATACCCTTGATGCTTACACTTATGCGGTCGTTTTATCTCATGACCCAAAGATTGATGATAATGCATTACATATTTTATTAAAATCGGAGGTCGGATATATTGGCGCTTTGGGAAGTCGAAAAACACAAGCAAAAAGGGTAGCAAGATTGGAGGCAGCAGGGTTCTCTGAAGAAGAGATTGGAAAAATCCATTCTCCGGTTGGTATGTCTATCAAAGCAAAAACACCAAAGGAAATTGCGCTGAGTATTATGGGAGAAATTATTATGGTACAGAATGAATTTAAATAGAAGTCAGATGTCAGACTGCATAGTCGTAAATACAGATATTCAGGTATTTAAGATTATCTAGTCTGACTTCTGACAGCGAAGCGGTCTGACAATGAAATGTTCTGACCTCTCCCTTTACGGTGCAGGATTAGAAATTTCATTATGCACTGCATTGATTTCTTTCATCAATTCTTTAGAAATATCGAATTTAATACTGCCTATATTTTCTTTTAATTGTGCCATTGAAGTAGCCCCAATAATATTAGCGGTAACAAACGGACGAGTACTAACAAAAGCTAGAGCCATTTCAGCTAAAGTCATTCCGTGTGCTTCTGCAATTTCCAAATACTTTCCTGTTGCTTTTTTAGATAATTCACTACTGTAGCGATTATAATTTTTCCATTTATTAATTCTATCCGTTGGTTTATCGGTGCCTTTGTGGAATTTACCTGACAACATCCCAAAACCCATTGGAGAGTAGGCGATTAAGCCCGCTTTTTCTCGAATAGAGATTTCTGACATCCCAATTTCATACGTTCTATTTAATAAACTATATGGATTTTGTACGGTCTGTACTTTTGGTAAATTGTGCTGTGCTGCTAAATTTAAATAGCGAGAAAATCCCCACGGTGTTTCATTAGAAATTCCAAAATGACGAATTTTTCCTTGTTTTACCAAGCCTTGCATAGTTGCTAAAATTTCTAACATATTGTCTTGCCAAGGGTCACTTGCGGAGTATTTAAATTCTTTTTTACCAAAATAATTGGTTCTACGTTCTGGCCAGTGTAGTTGGTATAAATCAATATAATCTGTTTGTAGTCGTTGCAAACTAGTTTCAACTGCAGCTATTATCGAAGCTCGACTAAAATCTATTTTTCCATCTCTTACCCACGTAATACCAGGTGAAGGCCCAACAATTTTGGTGGCTAAAACAACTTGGTCTCTTTTTCCTGATTTTTTAAACCAAGTTCCAATTATTTTTTCTGTCGAGCCATAGGTTTCTGCTCGCCCAGGAATTGAATACATTTCTGCGGTGTCCCAAAAATTAACCCCTTGGTCAAGCGCATAGTCCATTTGTTCATGCCCTTCTGCTTCTGTGTTTTGTTCTCCCCAAGTCATAGTCCCTAGACAAATTTTGCTGACTTTTAATTCTGTATTTCCGAGTGTTGTGTATTTCATTGTCTATTGATTGATTATATTTTTGTAAAATGACAAATATAGTAATATTTAGAAAAGGGTTTTTTAATAAGAAAAGAACGTTCTTTGTATTTTATCAATATTAACAAATAGAATGGTTATAGTAATTACAGGAGGCACCAAAGGAATTGGTAAAGCAATTGCTGAAAAGTTTGCGCAAGAAGACTTTGATATAGCGATTTGTGCACGAACAATGGCGGATTTAAAAGCGGCAAAAAAAGAATTATTAAAATTGAATCCATTAAATGAAATATTGGCGGAAAAAGTAGACATGCAATCCAAAAAGCAAGTCGAAAAATTTGCAAAAAAAATACTGGATAAATGGGGTGGGGTAGATGTGTTAGTGAATAATGCGGCTGCTTTTATACAAGGTTCTTTTTTGGAAGAACCAGACGGATTATTAGAAAGTATGATAGGAACCAATGTCTATGGTTCTTATTATTTAACTAGAAAATTATTACCTGCCTTAATAAATCAGCAAAAAGGACATATTTTTAATATCTGTAGTGTCGCTAGTCAGAAAGTTTATCCCGATTGTAGTAGTTACGTGATTTCTAAGTTCGCTTTATTGGGATTTTCTAAAGTGCTTCGACAGGAATTAATGGACAAACATATCAAAGTGACGTCGGTTATTCCAGGCGCTACTTTGACAAATTCTTGGGCAGGGGTAGAATTGCCAGAAGGTCGAATTATGCCGCCCGAAGATGTGGCAACTTCTATTTGGTCAGCCTATAATTTAGGCCCAAGTTCTACGATTGAAGAAATTGTGATGCGTCCTCAACTAGGCGACCTTTGATGAATTGCAATTACTGGATAACTTCCTGTTATCCAGTAATTTTAAGCATTGCAATTGGTAGTATCGATAAATTTTAAATCAAAAATAATGACAAGTGAAAAACCTTATGTGTTAAAGCGTTGGTACGAATACATGGATAAGCATGATTTTACCATATTAGATGAGTTGTTGGCGGAGGAAGTAGTCTTTCATTCTCCCGTCGTACACACCCCACAGCGAGGGAAAAAGATTACAAAAATTTACCTCATGGCTGCAGATAAAGTATTGGGCACAGGAGATTTTAACTATACTAAAGAGATTAAGAGTGACCAGCAAATTATGCTAGAATTTACGACAGTGATTGATGGCGTTACGATTAATGGGGTAGATATTGTCACTTATAATGAGGATAATCAGATTACAGAGTTTAAAGTGATGGTAAGACCGCTACAAGGCATGCAAAAGCTACATCAGAAGATGATGGAAATGTTAGAAAACTTTAAGAAATAAACTGACAACTTAAGTAATATGAAACTAAGATGTGTGCACAACAGCATCCGAATTAGAATTAAAAAATCGGAACTTGCCGAATTAGATAGCGAAGGAATTATTACAGAAACTGTTTCTTTTGGTGGAGCAACCATGTTTGCCTATACACTAGCAATAGATGCTTTGAGAGATGAAGTCAATGCAGAATATGTGGATAATTTACTGGCAGTACATATTCCATTAGTACAAGCACAAAAGTGGATAACAACAAATGAAGTTGGTATTGAAGTTCATAAAGCATTAGACAACGGAGAACAATTGCATATCTTAATCGAAAAAGATTTTCCTTGTGTCGATAGAGTAGATGAAGATAAGTCAGATACTTTTACAGAATTGGCAACTAAAAAACCTGATGCTTGTTAGGTTAGAAATTATCTAACAACTTTTATGAAATGCGTGATACTGCTATCAAAGACCTTCGACCACTTATCCCTACCATCATCGACAAAAACGCAGTGAACCCTGCTGAATTATTCCAAAATCGAACCCTTCGACCTATTTTAAAATTACAAAACGATTTATTGGACGCTATTTTTAAACACTATATTGTCAAGCGTAAGAATGCTTTTCATAAACTCAATGCGCCTAAAAAAGTAGCCTATATTGAAAATAGTATTCGGAGAGATTTAAAATTAAAGAATTTGTTGGTTGGAGTAATTACAGGGCATTTTACCTTGGAAGAATGGACACTATTTATAGCCGATGAAGGAGAGTTAACAAAAAGAATGACTAATTTATTGGTGCAGCGATTGACGAGTCAGGTAGCGGTATTTAGTGTGTAATAACCGTAGCTTGAATAACTTGTCCGTATGGATTCCTTTTCGAGTACATCTTAGGCCTAACGCTCCAAGGGTTTTGAACCCTTGGAGCGTTTCCCTTGCGATTTTATAAGTCTTTTAAAATTTCTTGTTGACGGTGCCCAAAGTTGAAAGCTTCCATCAAAGTCATAGACATTACATCTTCCAAATTTCCGTAAGCCTTATCATAATCTATTTGACTTCTTCGGATGACTTCTTGTGCTTCTGCCCGACCGTAAGTGTGCGTAATTTCACATTTAGGTTTATCGCCTGGTAATTGTTTGTAAGTCAAGAAATAATGTTGTAGTCGATTGATAATAGAAGGAGGCAATTCAGACACATCATTCCATTTTCCATAGACTTCATCATTTTCCAACACCGCGATAATTTTATCATCTGCCTCTCCACCATCTAACATTCGGAAACCACCGATTGGCTTTGCCTTTACAATGATATTACCATGCGTCACCTCTCTTTCGGTCAATACACAAATATCTAACGGGTCATCATCTCCTACGATATCCGTTTTTCCTGTTTGCTCCATACAATAGGCAGCTACTTGCTCTTTGCAGTAAGTTTGTGGAATAAAACCATAGAGTGCCGGAACGATATTAGAAAATTTCTGAGGACGGTCAATTTTTAAATAACCTGTTTTTTTATCAACTTCATATTTTACCGTATCAGAAGGAATTACTTCAATGAAAGAAGTAACAATTTGAGGCGTTCTACTACCAATTTCGATACCATGCCAAGGATGTGATTTATATCTTAAACCAATTAATTTCCATAATTTGTCGTACGCTTCATGTCCCATTTTTATAACAGTTGACGAACACCATTCCTGTAGAACAGTTTTCGTTGGTGATTAATAACTACAAAATTACAGCAAATTGCTGTTAGATGCTGTTATTTTTATAATTTTAAGAATTATGTTTTGAAACGTTGTTTTGGTAAGAAAGTTTTGCAAATTTAATTTGGACTCTTTACTTAAAGGCATAATCCAAAATGGCAGCTATATGAATGGCAGTCGTATCAAATAATGGAATGTTGGTATCTGTTTGTTTTACCAATAATGGAATTTCTGTGCAACCTAAAATAGCGGCTTCTGTTCCTGTATCTAGTTGGATTCTTTGCATGACAGATAGATAGCTTGCTCTACTTTCTTGGGTAAAAATTGCATTGGCCAATTCTTTTACAATAATGTCATGAATGGTTTCCATTTCTTCAGTTGTAGGTATAATTGAAGAAATGTTGTACTTCGCTAGAGCATTTTGATAAACAGTGTCTTTCATCGTGAAAATAGAGCCCAATAAAGCTACCTTTTGGATGTTTTTTGCGGCTATTGCTTTTGCCGTTGCTTCATAAATATCAACGTAAGGTAAGTTGGTGTTTTGGGCAACCTGGTGTCCTACTTTGGAAATGGTATTAGAACCAATAGCAAAAAAATCTGCTCCTGCTTTTTTTAATTCAACTACTTTTTGCGTTATATAATCCGCTAACCCATCCCAATTATTGTTAGGTAAAAATGGGTATACTTCTGCAAAATTGACAGAGTTGATTAATATATTTGCTGAATGAAAACCACCTAACTTTTGATTAACTGCTTGATTGATTTGTTTATAATATTCTTGGGTAGAGACCCAAGTGACGCCTCCGATGAGTCCTATTTTTTTCATGTTGAATTTTTATGTTAAAGAAGGTCCCTTATTAACTAACTATAAGCCTCATATAAAAATTCCCCAAAATCTTGAATAGCCATAAAATGGTCCATACAAATATCAATGATGTTGTCTTTTAGGATGGTATCGGCAGGAAATTGATGGTTGACGTAAAAGGATTTATTGATAAGCAATGGTTGTTGCTCGTATTCTGAGGCAAATTCTTTGGGGATGCGTTTGTGCGTTTCTCCTTTTACTGCTCCAAATTTCCCCTTAAAATCTTTATTATCAATAATAGCTTGAAAGCCTTCCATATCTGATACAATGGCTTCCCGAATTAACTTTACTTCCTTTGGCTGAGGCCGATAAGCGCCTGCAAAAATGCCAAAGCTATCAAAACCAGAATGAATATAAATACCGTTTGGTTTCATGCCTTTTCGACCACCTTCGCCTACAATGGCTGCCATGTGCGTTTTGTAAGGCGTTTTGTCTTTTGAAAATCGAGTGTCTTTGTAAATCCGAAACATCGCCTCTTTTGGGGTGATAGAAATTCTGGTATCTGCAGCACTTGCCGTATCAATCAGGTCTTGCAAAAAGGCTTTAAAGGGCGCTTCGACGTTGTCTTTAAATCGCTTTTTGTTATCATTGAACCAGTCTCGATTATTATTACTGTTTAATTCGGTGAGGAAATTAAGATAGTCTTCAGTGAAGTAAGCCATTTTTATTTTGATTGTGTAGAATAAAAGATTGAGTATATTTGATGCTAATTTACAATCTTTTTAAGATTAATAGGAACGCTGATTAAACTGATTGAACAAGATTTTATGGATTTACTTAAAATGGTTAGATGAAATTTTGTTCAAGGGGTGTTTTCTTCAAATTTATATAAAAACCTATCTATTAATAATGCAAAGACAATCCTACCAACTCAAAGCAGGCAGTATTGCCAACCTAAAATTAGTTACTTCCGAATTACCTGACCCAATTGGAGATGAGGTAACCATTGCTGTCAAAGCCATTGGTCTAAACTTCGCGGATATCTTTGCCATGTTTGGTTTATACAGTGCTACGCCTAAAGGCAC
>CALJVJ010000089.1 GCA_937974625.1 uncultured Saprospiraceae bacterium | reverse complement strand
AGTTTTCGATAAAAAATATGCGCGTCCACATATCCTTCCTCTACGTGATAAAACCCTTCTGGCACCGTCCCAATAATTTCAAATCCGTTATCTAGCCAAGTTTTAATAGCTCCCTTATTTGTACTGACGACTAAATTAAATTGCATCCCTCGATAACCTGCTTCCTTTGCCATTGCTATAGAATGAGCACATAGAAGATGACCGATTCTTTGACCTCTATTTGCTGTCCTAACCATATAGGCTGCATTGGCGATATGTCCACCATAACCAGGTTGGTTCGCCTTAAAAATATATGCACCGACCACTTCATTTTTTGATTCTGCTACATAATTATGGTTCTTTAAATTCACCCAACTTTTTTCAATATCTTCTCTAGAAAAACTATCATCGTAAGGATAATATATTTTTTGTTCCATAATGGTTTTCCACATCTGCCAAATGGCTTCTAAATCTTTTGATTCGGCAGGACGAATTTTAATATTCATGTTTATTTTTTTAAAAAAGAGTATCGTCTATCAAAACAAATGTAGGGTTTAATCTTTGAAATCGCCCCGTTTATAAATCGTCTTTGAGCTTGCAAAAAGTTGAATTAATTCGATTATTCAATATTTTTTCATATTAAAATAAAAAAAATTGAATTGATTAATTATCTTTAGGTGTTAACTTAACTTTATTATCTTATTCAAATTTAATTGAACAACAATACTTTACAAAAAAAAATGGCTAAAGTAATCGAAAACCAACACTTGGATTTCGAGCGTTTTTTTATGACCCATTATAAAGTATTGTTTGGTCTTGGTTATCGCCTATGTGGAGATAAAGAATTAACTAAAGATTTATTACAAAGCTTTTTTCTGGAATTATGGGAAAGCCGTTTTCAGTCCCAAAATATTCAATATCTAGAAGCCTACCTTAAAAAGGCTTTTCATCGTAAAGTTGTTAAGACCCTTCAAAAAAATACAACTCAACAGGTCGCATTAAAAAATCAAACAACAACATTTAGTGTTCCTTCTTACGAAACATTACTCATCAATTTTCAAACAGAAAAAAAACAAAAAAAACAATTAGAATCGGCTATTAATAATCTTCCTATTCAACAAAAAGAAGCACTCAGCTTACGATTTAAAGAAGGATTAGATTATGAGGAAATTGCCAATTCTACAGGAAAAAGCCAACAAACGATTTATAATCAAATCCATTCTGCTATTCAAAAATTACGCAAATCTTTCCACCCTATTTTCTAGTTTATTATTTTTTTTGTAAAAAAAAATCCTTCGGATAGTAAAACCCCAATTTTTCTTCCTCTTACATATAGAGGGAATACTTTTCCTGTAATTTGAGTCACTATTCCCTCCCCCATTTGGACAACGCATTTACACTAAAAAAATGGATTTAAACAACATGACGGTAGCGTCTTTAGCAACTTCTGAGCATTTTCAAAATCACTGCCTGCAGCCAACTGCTCAATCTGTGCAATATTGGGAACAACAACTATTTCAATTTCCAGAACAACGAGCAGTTTTTGAAGAGGCGAAGGCTTTAGTTCTATCATTGGCATTGCTTCCTTCTGATGAAGAAGTTTTAGAGGCATTTTTAGATTTTAAAAAAGAAATAAATAACCTACAAATAGAACAACCTACAAAATTAGTCTCCCTTCCTAAGAAAAAAGTAACTAAAATAAATAGCCTAAAAGTTATCTCTACTGCCGCTAGTATATTATTCCTGCTCTCCATCGGTGTATGGCAGTTTTTTCTGGCTCCCACAACTGCAACAATACAGTTGACAACCAATTACGGAGAAGTAAAAACACATCTTTTACCAGATGGGAGTAAAGTGATTTTGAATGCAAATTCAAGCCTTATTTTCAAAGAACACTGGACAACTAATACACAGCGAGAAGTGCAATTAGATGGAGAAGCTTTTTTTGAAATCATAAAGAAATCGGATAATGAACAATTTATTGTTCAAACAAATAAAGGAACCATTCAAGTATTGGGTACTTCCTTTAATGTAAAACAAAGAGCAACTGCTTTTGAAGTAGCACTTTTGGAAGGCGCCGTTGCTCTGTCTATTCCTAAATATCCTATCATAAAAATGGAACCTGGGGAATTAGTCCAAATTGAGGGAAGTGATAAATATGACCGACGAACTGCTGATGTAGATGCCGTTAGTGCTTGGCGATTTAAACGAATGGTGTTTAAAGAACTCACTATTGCAAAAGTAATTCAACGACTAAAAGATGAATTTGATTGGAAGGTAACCGTCAACGACCAAAATTTATTGAAACGGAAAATTACAGCAACCATTCCGAAAAATGACCCTGAATTATTATTAAAGGCACTTTCAGAAATATATGACTTGCAGATTGAGCAATTAACTACTAAAGCTTATTTGATAAAATAACTTAATCTGATTTGACTAAAAGAAATTGAAAATTCAGCATATGAAAATACTTCAACATTTTACTTTTTACTTACTCATTGGTCTATGCTGTTTTCCTGTATTGGGTAAAACAGCTATAAAAAATCAAAGTAGTTTCCAGAAAAAAACGATTCCGCTCTCTAAAGCCATTGATGAAGTTGCTACCGTTTACCAAGTCAATATTGTTTATGACGTAGAACAAATTGCTGGAAAGCAAATCACCGATTGGTCTATTAAGCATCAATCAGTAGAAGCAGAGTTAAAAGAATTGCAACGTAAATCAACCTTTGATTTTAAAAAATTAGGGGAGGAAACCTATATTATTAAAGTCGAATCAGCTATTTCTAATAAGGTCGCTACTAAAAAGAAAAAGACCATATCAAATGTCCAAAAAGCTATTATTACCGTTTCTGGAACCGTCTACGATATTGATAATAACGAACCATTAATCGGTGTAAATATTTTGGTCAAAGGAAAAGATGTCGGAACCGCTACTGATTTTGATGGTAAATTTTCATTAGAAGTAGAAGAAGGCGCAACCCTAGTTTTTAGTTATATCGGGTATAATGAAAAAGAAATTAAAGTCCGAAATCCTAAATTGGGGGAGATTTATTTGGAATCAGATGCCAAGCAATTAGAAGAGGTAGTCGTCGTCGGTTATGGCACACAAAAAAGAAGTGATTTAACGGGCGCTTTATCATCCGTTGGAGAAAAAGAAATTAAAGCTTTGCCTGCAACGGGCTTGGACCAAGCGCTGCAAGGAAGAGCAGCAGGTGTACAAGTTACCCAGAATTCAGGCGCTCCTGGTGGTGGTGTTTCTATCCGTATTCGAGGAATTGGTTCTACCCTTTCTGCCGAACCATTATATGTGATAGATGGGATTCCTGTGGTAAATGATAATCAAGGCACCTCTTCTAATTTTAGTGAATTAGATGGTGGTGGTCAAAACTCTAATGCGCTGAATACTGTCAATCCTAGTGATATTGAATCTATTGAAATCTTAAAGGATGCCTCTGCAACGGCTATTTATGGAGCAAGAGCAGCTAACGGTGTTGTCTTAATCACTACAAAAAGAGGAAAAGCAGGGAAATCCAATATTAGTTTAGAAAGCTATTATGGTATACAGGAATTAGCTTCTAAAGTCCCCGTTTTAGACTTGCGCCAGTATGCAGAATATTATGGTGACATTGGATTTACATTAATCGAAGAATTTAGAAATCCTGAACTATTAGGAAAAGGAACGGATTGGCAAGATGCTGTTTTTCGTCAAGCAGCTACTCAAAATTATCAATTGACGGTTTCGGGTGGTTCTGAAAAAACAAAATTTGCTTTATCTGGTGGCTATAATTTCAAAGAAGGCATTGTGGTGGGTTCTGATTTTACTCGACTTTCTGCCAAGATAAATCTAGACCATTCCTTCTCTGACCGAGTGCGTATTGGAAACAGTTTCTTGGCAAGTAGAACGAGTGAAAACATCACTTTTAATGATAATAGTAGCGGTGTTGTTTATACTGCTTTATTAGCCGTGCCAAATGCTCCCGTAAGAAATGCCGATGGCTCTTTTGCTGGTCCACAAGAGGAAATTACTTTATCATTTGATAATCCTGTAGCAAGAGCATTGGAGACTCAAGATGTTAATACAAAGACTAGAATCCTTTCTAATTTATACGCAGAAGTAGATTTATTTCCTTGGTTAAAATATAGAACAGAATTTGGAGCAGATATTATTTATTCCAATCATAATACCTTCTTTCCACAGTTTGAAAGAGGTAACTTTTTTGGTAAATCAGGCGTGCGTCGAAATTTGAACAATAGCTTATTTTGGATTAATAAGCATTTATTAACTTTCAATAAAAAAATAGCAGACAAACATAATGTGACTGCCCTTTTAGGTTTTGAAGCCCAAGAAGGAACGTATGAATATCTATTTGCTTCTAGAGATAATTTACCTACCAACGATTTACAACAATTGTCTTTAGGAGATGCAGGCCAACAACAGAATGGTGGTGGTGCAGGACACTGGGCGTTGGTTTCTTATTTTGGTCGATTTAATTATGGCTTTGAAGACCGCTATTTATTAACAGGTACCGTTCGGGTAGATGGTTCTTCTCGATTTGGGCCGAATAATCGATATGGGGTATTTCCATCAGCAGCCTTTGCTTGGCGAGCATCCAATGAAGCTTTTTTAAAAGAGGTCGACGCTATTGATAATTTAAAAATTAGAATAGGTATAGGAACGGTAGGGAATCAAGAAATTGGCTTATACTCTTATAGCGCTAATTTACGGTCTATCAACGTTGCTTTAGGCGACCAATTAGTTACAGGTTTTGCACCAGATAATATCGCTAATCCAGATGTTCGTTGGGAATCCTCTTACCAAACTAATATTGGTATAGACTTAGGTTTATTCAATAATCGAATAGAAGTTATCGCTGATTATTATGTAAAAAAAGCGGATGGAATGCTGTTGCCTGCTTTAATTCCATTAACAGCAGGTAGTTTGAATGCACCTTTTGTCAACATCGGAGAGATTGAAAACCAAGGTATAGAACTTACCTTAAATACCCAAAACACCACTGGTGCTTTTTCTTGGAGAACAGGCATCAACTTTTCTGTTAACAGAAATGAAGTGATTAGCTTAGGGTCAAACGGTAATCTTATTGGACTCATCCAAAGAATCCCTGTTACTCGGACAGAAGAAGGGCAACCAATTAGTCAGTTTTATGGCTATGTAACGGATGGTATCTTTCAAAGTCAAGCGGAGGTAGTTGAAAGCCCTTTCCAACAAGATGGGACAAGAGCGGGAGATATTAAGTTTAAAGATTTAAATAATGATGGAATTATTAATGATTTAGACCAAACTTTTATAGGCAGTCCACATCCAGATTTCACCTTGAACATGACCAATAATTTTAGTTATAAAGGGGTGGACTTTAGCTTCTTCTTCCAAGGTGTTTTTGGTAATGAAATATTAAATCTAATTCGTAGAGATATAGAAGGGATGGCAGGTTTAGCCAATCAGTCCGTTCGAGTGATTGACCGCTCTCGACCAGGCATGCCTGATGATGAAGTACCAAGAGCAACTGGTCCAGACCCTAATTCCAATAGAAGAGTTTCTTCTCGATTTATTGAAGATGGTACATTTGTCCGATTGAAAAATGTATCTCTCGGTTATACTTTTCCAAAAAATTGGATGCGCCGAGTCAAAATACAATCTATGCGCGCTTATATCAGTGCACAAAATTTAAAAACTTGGACAGATTATTCTGGCTACGACCCAGAAATAGGCTCTTTTAATCAGAACCCTTTGATTAATGGTGTAGAAAATGGTCGTTATCCAATTTCCCGTTCTTTCACAGCAGGGATTAATATAAATTTTTAAGAAGATATATTATCACGTTATTTTCAGTCTCTTCGCTGGAATCATCGAGTGATTTTCAAAATAATAATTATGAAAAATAATCTAATAAAATTATTATCCTTATTCGCCATCATAGGCTGTTGTGCTTGCGGTGAACTACTAGATAAACAACCGCTAGACCAACTAACAACCGACCTTTTTTATAAAACAGAATCAGATGCAGACAAAGCAATCTTGGCAGCTTATTCGCCAATGATAGACGTTGAATGGATAGGAAAAGGTTGGATGATTACAGAGATTCCATCTGATAATTCTCAAGCTGGAGGAACAGACCCCGATTTTACGCCAATTGACAACTTTACGGTTGCTGCCGATAATATTCCTGTAGCTAATTATTGGGCCATCCATTATAGACAAGTCACTTTGGCAAATGTGGTCATTGAGAAAGTAGCGGGAATGGATATTCCTGAAACAGCCAAAAATACCTTTTCAGCCGAAGCCCGCTTTTTAAGAGCCGTTGCTTATTTTGATTTAGTTAGAATATATGGAGGCGTGCCTTTAATTACAGAAGCCCCTTCCCTCGATAGAGAATTATTTTATCCCCGGTCTAGTACGGATGATGTTTATGAGTTAATCAAAGCAGATTTTGAATTTGCTGGACAATATTTGCCTATAACTAGAACTGGTTCTGATGCAGGTAGAGCAACCAAAGGAGCTGCTTTAGCATTTTTAGCAAAAGTGAATTTAACTACTAGAGATTATGTAGCAGCTAGAGATATAGCCAAATCGGTAATAGACTTAGGCGTTTATAAATTGATGGAGGATTATAATGATAATTTCGAATTAGCGACAAGCGACAATAATGAAGAGTCCGTTTTCCAAGTCCAATATACTGGCTGCGGTCCTTTTGGAACAGGTAATGCCATGCAAGCCTTTTTTGCTCCTTGGGGTGAAGGGATTACAAAAGACCGAGATGGCTGGGGCTCTCAGATTCCTACCGCACCGATGCTAAATAACCCCAATACGACAATTATAGACGCCATTAAAAAAGATGACTTGCGTCGATATACCAGTATTATGCTACCCAATGCACATTATCCATCTATCAATGCTGGTGACGGTGGCTATACGTATCCATCAAGAGGTGCTTCGGCAGTAAGCGCCAATATCAAAAAATACGTAGTGGGTAGCGGCTCAAACATTTGCTTTATGAGTACCCCTCAAAATGCGCATGTCATTCGCTATTCTGATGTCTTACTGACTTATGCAGAAGCTATTATGATTATACAAGGTGGCGTTGCTTCTGACCCAACTGCTTTAGCTGCTTTTAATCAAGTGCGTACTAGAGCTGGTTTACCAGCAGTAGATAGTTTTGACGCGGATGATGTATTACAAGAGAGACGAGCAGAATTTGCTTTTGAAGGACATCGTTGGTTCGATTTATTGCGGTCAGGAAAAGCCGTAGAAATCATGACTTTACATGGAAAAAATTTAGATGACCATAATTTATTATTCCCAATTCCAAGTTCTGAAATAGAGGTAAATCCTAAATTAGAACAAAATCCAGGGTACTAATCGGTAGCACAGAATTTATCCGTAGTGTTTCAAATATAAAACTATGTTAATAAGAAAATTTATCTTTTTTTGCTTGTTTGCCCTTTTATTTGCGGCATGTAGAAAAGATGTTGGACCGCCCGTTATTGAAAGCATTGAACCAGCTTTTGGACCAGCGGAAACCCTCGTAACTATTCAAGGAGTTAATCTAGCAAATATTAAGGAAGTTAAATTTAGCGACCAAGTCGTTAATTTCAACAACGCTTATAATGCTGAAAATGCTTTATTATTAAGAATCGCTACCAACATTCCTCTAGGAGAACATGTGATTACTTTGACAACGGACGGAGGGTCAGTGACGACTAATTTTAGGATAACTCTCGAACCACCAGAGATTTTCAGTTTCACCCCTGCTTCTGCGGCTGTTGGCGAGACAATTACCATTAAAGGAAAAAATTTCTATGAACCTTTGACTGCGTGGTTTTTTGATAGTGTTCAAGCTGAAATCATCACAGCTGCTCCTGATTCAATGATTATTAAAGTCCCTGAGGGGGTAGAAAAAGGAAGAATTAGCATGTTTGCCAATGGTGGATTTACCCGTTCTCCAATTAATTTCTTTACCGTCAATCCAATCTTAGTCAATGATTTTGATGGCAATGGCATCCGTTCAGAAACAGAGAAATGGATTTTTAGAGGAAGCATTGACCAGAATAAAAATACTGCAGTTCAAAATAGCGTACCAGAACCAATCAATGGCAACTATTTAAAAATAAGTGGTAAAGATGATCTAAATATTAGCTGGATTGGTGGGGCAGAAAACCACACTTGGGATGTAGAGCAATTCCAAACCTTTGGCATTACAACGGACGCTAACAACACGCTAGTAGAAATGGATATCCATAATAATGGTCGTAAAAAGACCAATATGATTTTAGTCCTTTTAGAGAAGGATGGTTCTCCAAATGATTTCGCCTTGACCGTAAAAGTAGATTGGGATGGATGGCAAAGATTTTCCGTTCCACTCAATCGATTTCAAGATTTAAACGATTTTATAGTCGACCCTACCAAAGTAAAAACATTAAAAATTCAACTTATTGATGCAGATGATACTAATGAACAATTAGAAGTCAATGTGGATAATATTCGATTTGTTGAAATTTTATAAATAACAACCAATTTTTTTAAACCGAAAATCAGCTTTAACATGAAAAAACATGTACTCCTTTTTATTTGTACTATGCTCTTAACTAGTGTAGGTTTTTCCCAGGTTTATCTGGACGAATTTGATAATAACGACCCTGCTTTTACAGGTGGAGCAGGTTCTTACACCTCTAGTGAAAGTAATTCGGAATGGACGATTAATGCATCTAATACTGGCCCATGGGATGTATTTTCTTACGAATTCCATGATCCCACTACTGGAGCTGGTACGTTGGTAGATATAACAGGTAATAACAAAATCTTTGTAAAAGTTAAAGCCAGTAATATTGGTACACAATTGCGGATGGATGTGCAAGATGAAGCAGGTTTCTTAACTTCTCTTGCAGGACTAACGAAAACTATGACCACTGAATATATGGTTTTAGAATTTGATTTTTCTGGTACTTATCAAGATGGTGGCTTTGGTGGTACTCCTTGTACTGCCGATACCGCTCCATGTACCGTTGATGGAACGAAGATTAAGCAATTAGTTTTTTACACTGACCCCGGTGCTGGTGGATTCAATGGTTCTGTTGTAGTAGATTATATTGCAGTGGGAGACGAAGCTGTTGGCGCAATTGTTTCTGATGTTTTCCAAGACCATTTTGACAAAGCGGATAGCACCATCACTTCTTTTGGTGCGGATTTATTTGACAAAGGCTATAACATGGTGGTGAATGGCTCAGAAATGATATTAACAGGTGATGGTACCACTCAGATGTGGGATGCAATTGGTTATAACATTAGAAATCAAAATACTTTTGAAGAGCAAGATATTGATGTAACGGGAACCAATAAGCTTTTTATTAAGGTAAAATCTTCTGTACCTGGTGTTGCTTTAAGATGTGATATTAGAGATTTAGATGGATTTATCACAACACAAGGGTCTATTACTAAAATTGTAGATACGGAATATACGGTACTTGAATATGATTTCTCAGGCACATATGCAGATTTAGGATTTGGAGGAACTCCATGTACGATGGAAACAGCACCTTGTCCAGTTGACCCCAAAAGAGTTGCTGGATTAGTATTTTTTATAGAACCTGGTGTTGGTGGGTTTGTGGGAGAATTAACTTTTGAATACCTTTCATTTGGTAATTCTTTAGAACCAGCAGGGGATGCGCCAGTTCTATCCTATGGCGACCATTTCAGTAATGAGACTATAGAATATACGACTAGTGATCTTTTTAATGTGACTGAGTCTGGTTCTAATTTAGTAATCGCTGGTGATGGTACAGCTCCTCCTTTTGGCACTGTTTCTTATTCCTTACATAGTAAAGAAACAGGAGAGCCTGTTGTTTTGGATATGGGGCCTGCAAAAAATAAATTATACATTGCTGCAAAAACAAATGGCGCAATGGTACCCCTTCGAATTGATGCGGTTGATTCTTTAAATTTTCATTCCTCAGCTACTTCTTTAACAAAAATTATTGGTCCAGAATTAACCATTTTTGAATATAATTTTGATGGCTCATCCGATGGTGGTTATGGCGGAACAGCTTGTGAAATGGGTCCTTGTACGGTTGACTTATCTAAAATAACGCAGTTTTTATTATATCCAAATCCGATTGAAGGTGGTTATAATGGAGAAATTACTATCGACTTTATTTCGATTGGACAACCATTGGGCGAAGAGGAAATAGATTTAGGGCCAGTAGGCGTTGCTAATTATTCCGACCAATTCGATGAAAACACGAATGCGTTTTTAAATGAAGTATCTGGTTTGACGACTTCTTATGATGGGGAAACAGCATTATCTATCACAGGTGATGGCACTTCAGGCATGTGGAATTCTATCGTATATGGCATTCATAACGAAATAGGAGAATTAATTATGGCAAATGCCGTAGCTGGTGGGAATAAATTATTCGTTAAAGCTCGTTCTTCTGTAGATGGTACAACTTTGCGAGTCGATTTACAAGACAATATGGATTTTGTGACCAATGCCAATGCTGTTTCTACTACCTTGACCAATGATTATGTGGTCTACGAATTGGATTATTCTAATGCCTATGCCGACGGTGGTTTCGGTGGTTCTCCTTGTACTTCGGATACTGCACCTTGTCCAGTTGATGGTGCAAGAATTGCCAATCTTCAATTTTTCATCGAACCTGGCGTTGGTTTATTTAATGGGACAGTGGACATTGATTGGATTTCTTTCGGGTCTTCTTTGGATGTTGTAGAAGTACCTGCGGGAGTGGTTAATTACAATGATGAATTAGATGAAAGTACAACTGACCAAATTACTGATGTTCCGGGGTTAGTTACTTCTATAGCTGGAGATACTTGGACTGTGACAGGTGATGGCGCTGGTGGCATGTGGACACCATTGGTTTATAAAATTCATGATGACGTTGGTGAAGGAATTTTAGCGAACGCTGCAGCTAGTGGAGATAAAGTTTACGTTAGAGCTAAAGTGAGTATTGATGGAACAGAATTGAGAATGGATTTACAAGATAACTTAGGTTTTGTGACCAATGCCAATGCGCAATCTAACACCATTTCTACAGAATATGCTGTTTATGAATATAATTATTCAGGCGCTTATGCGGATGGTGGTTTTGGTGGTTCTGACTGTACTTCTGCTACCGCACCTTGCCCTGTAGATGCAGAGCGAATTTCTCAATTACAGTTCTTTGTTAAACCAGGCGTAGGTGGATTTGACGGGGTCTTGGATATTGATTGGATATCTTTTGGCGAACCATTAACGACTAGTATCGTTGATACCGAAACATTAACAGCTATCTCCGCATATCCTAATCCTGCTAGGCAGCAGGTAACTTTGGAATATGATTTACGAAAAACAAGCGATGTACAAGTAAAAGTATATGACATTTTTGGTAAACAACTAACTACTCAGCATTTGGGACTGCAAGCAGCAGGCAAACAACAACAAGTGATTAATATTCAATCGTATGCTAATGGGGTATATTTATTACAATTAGCATCTGATGGCCATATTCTTGGCGCCATGCGATTAATGAAGAACTAAACTGTCATTTAAATGATAGATTAGTATAACCAAATTCATTTAAGGGACTGTATCTTCGGATACCGTCTCTTATTTTTCTAAGAAACGACAAAAAAATAAGTCAGTCGATTTTAAAATGAGTTCTTTTTTCATGGGTTGGAAACCTATGAAAAAAAGACTCAATTTCAAATCCAAAAGACTGAGTTATTTTTTGTCAATACTATAATATTTCTACGTTGAATCTGACTTTATTATGAAAAAAATACCCTACTTAATCTCCTGTTTATTTTTAGTTTTTACACTTACTGCTCAAGATGCTTATCACAGTCAATTAGAAGCTACCTTTTTAACAACCTACCAAATACCCGTTGGGAAATGGGTGTTTTTTGATAATGAGGCCGCTAATATGGAGGTTGCAGGAAATTATGGTGGCAATTACTCCATAGAAGAATCTACAGACACCGATTTTTCAAAATTAGTCAAAGCAAATATTGCCAATGCGGGAAATAACGCATGGGATGCTGGTTGGAGTATAAGAAATCAGCAAATGATTAATGCAAATGATAAAGTATTAATTGTCTTCTCTATTCGTGCTGTTGGAGGTAGTGGCAAGGTTAATATTTTCGCAGAGAATTCGACTACCTTTGATAAAGAAATGTTTCTCTCTGTAGATATTTCCGAAGAATGGACCCATTATTTTGTGCCCTTTAAATCTACTAAAACTTATAATCCTAATTCGATGACTTTTGGCTTTCATTTAGCCAATCAAGCACAAGTTATCGAAATTGGTGGTTATACTGCAATGAATTTTGCTAATGAAGTCACCTTAGATGACCTCCCTAACCAAACCAATAGTGATAAATATGATGGCTTTGAAGCAGATGCTCCTTGGCGTGCTATAGCTGCTGAAAACATCGAAAAATTCCGAAAAGCCAATTTGTCTCTTCAAGTTACCAATACAGCTGGCGAAGCTATCGAAGGCGCCAATATAGAAGTGAAAATGTTGCAACATGACTTCGCTTTTGGAGCAGCGGTCAATGCTAATAAAATTGCTGGTAATAATGGACAAAATAATATTTACGAAAGTAAAATCACTAATCTTGACGGAAAAGGACACGGCTTTAATTGGGTCGTTTTTGAAAACGATTTAAAATGGCCTGCATGGGAAGATAATTGGTTCACTGATAATGATGGTGTTGCTAAAGCGGTGCAATGGCTAAGAGCTAGAAATATTAAAATCAGAGGACATACTTTAGTTTGGCCAGGTAATAATAATATGCCCAATGACATAGCTGCTAATCAAAATAATATCGACTACATCAAAAATCGAGTAGATGGTCATTTGGAATCCATTTTAAATTATCCTGGCATCAAAGGAGAGATTGAAGAATGGGATGTCTTAAATGAAATTACAACGAATAGAAGTTTAGAAAATTATTTTAAAGGAGCAGAAGGATATGAAACTGGCAGAGAATATTTGGCAGAAATATTCAAAAGAACAAGAGCCCTAGACCCAAATACAGGACTTTGGCTAAATGATTATGTGACCATTTCTACCAATTCAAAACCTGGAAACGGGAACTATGATAACCTTAAAAAATTTACTAGGGAATTATTAGATGCGGGTGTCGAATTAGAAGGCTTAGGTTTCCAGGGCCATATTGGAGGTTTTCCAAATGGCATTCCTTCTGTGCTAGAAACGTTAGATGACTTTTATAATGAATTTGGTTTAAAAGCCAAAATCACAGAATACGATATGCCGACATTTGTAGATGCAGAAACGGCAGCCAAATATTTAGGAGACTTCTTGACCGCTATTTATGGACATGAAAGTATGGATGGGTTTTTATTTTGGAGTTTTTGGGATGGCGCTACATGGATTCAAGGTGGAACAAAATCTAATTTTTTCCAAAACAACTGGACGGCCAATCCTTCTTTGGATGTTTTTAACGAATTGGTCTTTAATCAATGGTGGACCAACGAGACTATCTCAACCACAGTTGGTGGAACATCTGATATCCGTGTATTCAAAGGAACCTATGAAATTGCTTATGAAGCGAATGGAGAAATGGTTAGAGACACCATCGAAGTAACAGAAGATACTGCTTTAGAAATCATGGGTAATAATATCTCAACAGGAATAAATGATTTACTAGTTGATAATACACTAGCGAAAGTATATCCTAATCCTGCGAATCATCAATTAACCATTGAGAAACACACCACAATTCCTGCAACAATTCAAGTATTTGATGTCACTGGAAGAAAAGTAATCGAACAAAAAACAGCAGCATTAAAAACGATACTGACTGTTTCAGATTTAGAAGGGGTTTATATTGTAAAAGTTTCGGATGGTATTCGAACAACCTCCAAAAAAATTACGGTGCAATAAAACTGGACTTCATAAAGTAACTTAAAGAGGGTAGTACTGCGAATAGTACTACCCTCTTTTATTTAGATAAGCCTCCTTCTTTCCAACTATTTTACCCATAAGTCAAACTATTTTACACACAAACGCTTAATCCGGACAGTATTCGGTTATTTTATATTAAAAAATGTAGTAAAACTCTGAGGAAGTGGTATCTTGCGCTTTTTTTCAAACCATAAGTCAACGTTTATGATAAACAGATGCTACAAATTGAGCATAATGACTGCATTATTACTATTAGTAGTGCAGTTTGCCTGGGGGCAAGGTTCAACTTCTTCCAGAATTACTGGACAAATTACAGATGGCACGGAAACCTTAATCGGAGCTAATGTAATCGCTGTTCACGAACCTACTGGATTCCAGTACGGAACGGCAACCAATATCGAAGGATTATTCACTTTGAATAATGTCAATGTTGGAGGGCCATACACGATTACCGTTTCTTACACGGGTTATGAAGAATATGTTGTAAAAGACATTTATTTGAATCTTGGACAAACAGAATCTTTTAACATCAAGATGAATGAAGCTGCACTTCAATTACAAGAAGTGGTTGTAACTGCAGGTGGTCTTTTTGATGGTAATAGAACTGGTTCTGAAACGAGAGTTTCTGAAGAAGCCATTGCAGCCTTACCTTCTGCGGACAGAGGGTTGAATGATTATTTACGTTTGACACCACAAGCTGATGTTGCCAATAATGGTGCAACAAATGGTGGCGGTATTTCTTTTTCGGGGGTAAACAACCGTTTCAACGCTATCTTTATTGATGGTGCTGTAAATAATGATGTTTTCGGTTTAGCGAACTCTGGAACAAATGGTGGACAAGCAGGTATCTCCCCTATTTCCCCTGATGCCTTAGAGCAAATTCAGGTAGTATTAGCACCTTATGATGTAACCCTTGGTGGTTTCGCTGGTGGTGGTATCAATGCGGTTACTAGAAGTGGTACCAATGAATTGGAAGGTTCTGCTTACTATTTTACAAGAAATGAAAATCTTTCTGGTAAAACGCCAACTGATATTGATGGTGCTGAAAGAACAAAATTAGCCCCTTTTACGGCTCGAACTTTTGGTGGTCGTTTAGGTGGTGCCTTGGTTAAGAATAAATTATTCTTCTTTGCGAATGTCGAAATTCAAAGAGACGAAATTCCTAGACCTTTTATTCAAAGCGAATATAATGGAGATTCAGATGCCAATCAATTAAATGCCATTCGCCAGAAATTAATCAATGATTATGGTTATGACCCAGGAGGTTTTGAGAATAACCCACAAACAATTAATGGTGAAAAAGTCTTGGTTAAGTTAGATTATAATATCAACGAAAAGCACAAATTATCTGCTAGACACAGTTATGTAAAAGGAACTACAGAAATTCATCCTTCTCCAAGTGCGAATAGAGTAGTCTTTGGAAATGTAGGATATGTTTTTCCTTCAACTACGAACTCTACGGCTATTGAATTGAAGAGTATCTTAAGTCCGAATACCGCTAATAATTTAATTGTTGGTTATACAAAAGTAACAGACGATAGAGCGCTTTTAGGAGACCCGTTCCCACAGATTATCATGCCTGACGGAAACGGAACAGTGGTCGTAGGTACAGATAACTTTTCTCATTCTAATATTGTAAATCAAGATGTATTTACAATTACGAATAACTTCAACCTATACAAAGGGAAGCACTCGTTCACTTTTGGCACGCATAATGAGTTCTTTAAAATTGAAAACTTATTTACAATTTTCTCTACACCACGATACGAATACTTCTTTAATGGAGTAAACAGGTTTTTGGACGGAGAAAATCCTGATTTATTATTATTTGGTCACGAACAAGCATTCGGTAGTGATAATATTAGAATTGGAGATGCTGCAACGAACTTAGGACCATCGTTCAATGCAATGCAATTGGCATTCTACGGACAGGATGAAATTCAAATAAACAAAGATTTCAAAGTAACTGTAGGGTTAAGATTTGATGTGCCTATTTTTACGGATGACCCACCACTAGATAATGTAGCGTTCAATAATACAACAGTACCACTTATTGAGCAATTTTATGACTTAAAAGGAGCAAGAGCAAGTAGAGCACCTAGTACTTCTATTTACGTTAGTCCAAGAATTGGTTTTAACTACGATGTCAATGGAGACAAATCAACCCAATTGAGAGGTGGTGTTGGGGTATTTACGAGTAGAGTTCCTTGGGTATGGCCAGGTGGTATGTTTATTAGAAATGGATTGAACAGTGCCTTTAATGTACGGGTTGGGGTTGGTCAGCAAGAAATTCTTGGGACGGAGCAAGAATGGCTAGCTAATTTGACTAGTGACGTAAGTCCAGCAGGAGATGTGGATTTATTCACAGAAAATTTCAAGTATCCTCAAATTATGCGTGCTAGTTTAGCGATGGATAAAAAATTACCTGGAGGAATTGATGGTACGGCAGAAATTACCTTCACGAAGACTTTAAATAATATGGATGTGAAGCAAGTGAATATCAAGCCAAGTACTCAAAATTTAACTGGCGCAGATAATCGACCAGTTATTGATTTTAATGATAAAATTGACGGTACTTATGCAAACATTACCTTAGTGGATAACACAAGTAAAGGGTATACTTTCAACTTTACTGCTCAGGCATCTAAGCAATTTGCTAGAAACTCTTCTTTTAGCTTAGCTTATTCTTATACTAGAGCTGATGCTCTTGTGGATGGTAGAGGGTTTATTAATAATACTAACTGGCAAAATATCTTGAGTGTACAAGGGAATAATAATGCTCAAGTAACCCGTTCTACTTTTGATGCTGGTTCTAGAATTACTGCCTTTGTTTCTCATAAGTTTGATTATTCTGACTTTATGAACACCACTTTATCTATTTTCTATACAGGTAAATCTGGTTCTCCATACTCTTTTGTTTATAATAATGAGGCAACTTCTGATTTATCTACTTCTGCTGGTAATAACGATTTAATCTTTGTTCCTGCAAGTCAAGGTGATATCAATTTAGTGGATATTGATGGAGGTGCAACTGCTGCACAGCAATGGTCTGACTTAAATAGTTTTATTGAAAATAATGATTATTTAAATAGCCGAAGAGGAGATTACGCTGAAGCAAATGAAGTGAGAACTCCATTTGAAGGGGTAATGGATTTAAAGATTATCCAAGATTTTTATTTTGGTGGAAAAGATGGTAAAAAGAGACAAAACTTTCAATTAACCTTTGATGTTTTCAACTTCACGAATTTAATAAATAAAAATTGGGGTAGAAGATATTTTGTAGGAGGCAATACCTTCTCCTTACTTCAATCAAATAGAAATGATGATGGGGTATTAGAATATAACTTCACCGTACCTAATGGCAATACGTATAATATTGTACAGTCTGGTACTTATAGTGCTAGATGGAATGCCCAATTAGGTTTAAGATATAGTTTCTAATTTTTAGAGCTAAACCAACTTTAAAATTTTTTCCCGAACTTTCTTTATAGAAGGTTCGGGATTTTTTATGTACCTATTCGATATAAAAAGGAGCTTCAAAGTGATTCATTTGAGAGACTAAGTGCCTACGATACACCTCATTTGTCAATAAATAGAAATAATCTCTTTCCAAGTCAAAACCAGCCTCAACTAATTGATTAAGCACTTTAGTTGACCAGTCCTTTAGTGCTTCCTCCGAGACCTGATTTAAGTTTACATCATAAGGCGCAATTTCTGCTTCTAAAGTAAGGAGATGATGTTTTCCCGAAAGGATGAAGATAGCTGCAGGGTTTTGAGCTTCTGCGAATTGCATTAGTTTTTCAAACAACTGGCCTTGATATAAATCTTTAGCGGCACAGGTATAATTTCTTTTGGGTGCTACACAGGTGACGAGGATAACTTTTCGCATCAGGAAGGATTTTTAAAAATGGAAAGGACAAACAAAAAAAGCTCCCATGAATTATCATGGAAGCTTTAAATTTGGTGGGCGATGAGAGACTCGAACTCCCGACCCCCTGGGTGTAAACCAGGTGCTCTGAACCAACTGAGCTAATCACCCAAACTTTAATTATTTTGCTTTTCTTTTAAAGCGAGTGCAAATATATAGGTCTTTGAAATATAAAGCAAGTTTAATTAATGAAAAATTAATAAAAAATAAAATAGCTTCTGCACACCAAACCAATATACGAATTTCGTTAATTTTACATATTAATCGTTTGCTCCTCATCAAATAAAATCAGAATCAATTACTTTTTATAAAAGAATAATTTTCTGCAAAAAGATAATTCACCCAAGTATATGAAAATCCTTAAAAGAATAGCTATTTGGTTAGGTATCGCCCTCTTTTTTCTCTTCCTTGCATCTATCGTTGTGGCCTTAGTTTTTGAAGATGAAATAGGACAGCAGTTAGTCTCCCAAATAAATAAAGAGTTAGTTGATGACTTAAAAGTAGAGAGTTTTAGGTTGTCTCTTATAAAAGGCTTTCCGAATGTCGATGCAGACCTGCAAAATGTGGTATTACCTGATAATAAGAAAGGTATCTTATTAGAAGCTAAACGAATGTCTTTTAAAATCGGCCTCTTAGGCTTATTAACTTCTAATTTAAAAATTAAATCTGTTCAAATAGAGGATGGTGCGCTATTCATAGGGATTGACAAAAAAGGAAAAGGAAATTATTTCATTGCCAAACCTACTAAAAATAATGTGGCATCTGCAGATATGAGTTTTGCGCTTTCCTTAGACCAAGCGATGCTAAAAGATGTTGAATTGATTTATGTAGATGAAAGAGCCAAGCAAGAAATGAAATTACAGGTAGAGGACGCAACTTTCTCTGGTAAATTTAATAATGACCAATTCTCTTTAACTAGTACGGCTGATATCTATTCTAATTTTGTAGAGTTAGATGCTCGTCGCTATTTTGTAGGAAAAGACTTGGGCTATAACGCTAAAATGTATGTCGATTTAGACAAACGTTTTTATGAATTTCAGGAAGTAGAATTAACCGTAGCTAAAAATATATTCAACATTTTTGGTACGCTCGAACCACATCCAAAATCTACTGAATTTGATTTAGAAGTTACTTCTCAAAAAGGTAGCATTGAGTCCGTTATTCAACTATTGCCTGAAGAGTATCAATATTTAGAAGGTTTTGCCAGTAAAGGAAATTTTAATTTAAAAGCAATTGTAAAAGGAGAATTGAATGAACAGAAAACGCCTAGTATTGATTTAGATTTTGGCTTAGTAGATGGTAAAATAAGTCATACCGTCCTAGAAAGTACGGTGAATGATGTTTCCTTTGCCGCCAATTTTAAAAGTGGAAAAACACATGCTGGTCGAGATGCTACTTTTGAGATTAAAGATTTTAAAGGCTATTTTAATAGAGAATTGATTGAAGCAAAATTAAAATTAGTGAATCTAGAGAATCCAATGATTAATCTGCAAATGGACGGCACACTTCCACTTAAATCTATTTATACACTTTTTGATTCCCCTATGATTACAGATGGTAGAGGGGAAGTAGAAATTACTGGATTGGAAGTCGAAGGAAGATATTCAGATATGGTCAATCCTTCTAGAATTCATAGAGTACAATCGAGTGGAACACTTGAGTTTGATGACGCAGGTTTGACGATTAATGGAGAAAAATTGACTTTCGATAGAGGGACTTTAGAGTTACGAGATAATGATTTAAAAATTGACGATTTAAAACTAGAGGGCGCTGGTAGTGAGATTATTTTTAGAGGGTCTGCAAGTAATTTCTTGCCGGTTTTATTAGCGGATTCAATTAATAGCAAGGACGCAAAATTAAAATTTAATGCGACTTTAAAATCTGATGAATTAGACTTAGACCGCTTAATCGGTATCACTGAAATAAAAGTATCGGAAGGTAGATTCGCAGCGAAAGGTATAGGCATACCTGATTCCGTAAAAAAAGAAAATATTCATAGAAAAGAGGTTATCACTAATTTTCTGGATGGTACATTTGAAGCAGAAGTTGCCGAATTCAACTATGATTTGATTGAAGGAGAAAGTTTTATTGGAAGTTTAGAATTTAAGAATAAACAAATGAATTTGGTTGGAGAAGCGGGAGCAATGGGTGGTTCCTTTGACATTGACGGGACAGGCTACTTTGAAAAACTGCCTAAGTTTAAAGCTAAAATTGCTTGTAATGATATTGATGCTAAAGAATTTTTTCGACAAGGCAAAAATTTTGGACAAGAAGTTTTACAATCCAAACACATCGAAGGAACACTGAATGCCAATATGGTTGTAAGTACAACCTGGGATTCAGATGGCAATTTTTTATACGATGAACTAAGAGTCATTGCTGGTATAGGAATAAAAGATGGAGAGTTAAACGATTTTGAACTATTAGAAGATTTCTCCGCTTATGTTAATCCAAGAGATTTAGAAAATGTAAAGTTTGTCGATATGCAAAACTGGTTAGAGATAAAAAATGAACGTATTTATATTCCCGTAATGTTCATTCAAACCAATGCCATGAACCTGCTATTAAGCGGAGAACATACCTTTAATAACGATATTGATTATAATCTCAAAGTCAACGCTGGTCAAGTTTTAATGGCTAAATTAAAAAGTAATTCAGGGGTTAGACCACAACCTGCTAAAAAAAATGGGTTGTTCAATCTTTATTTTAATGTCTCTGGTAATATCGAAGACTATGCCGTAGCAACCAATAAACGAAAAGTCAAGAAAGAATTTACTTTTAGTGAGTATAAAAAAGAAGCGATTCAAAAAGCGTTGGCTGATGAATTCGGCAAAAAAGAGGTCACTAAGGAACTGAAAAGAATAGAACAGAAAATTCCAAATTTTAAAGATACGGAAGGAAAAGAAGAATACTTGGAAATAATTGAAGGTGGGCGAAATAAGTGATAGCGTATACTATTGCTTTAGAATGAAAAAATAAGGTTTTTACATAAAATTTGTTTTGAACCATAAAATGTATAGTTCATAAAAAACAAAGGATTAGCTAGACTAACACTCCGTCAAATTCTACCATAGAAAACTATGTGCACGATGTGTTTGTTTTCACTATATGACTACTGTGGTAAAAATTCAATTAATTTTGGAATCTTTAATCTCGGTTTTACCCATCCTTTGTGGTTAAAACAAACTCATTTGTTGTCCTTGTTCTTTAATAAATTCAGGACCTCGAGTGCTTGTGGTTGGCATCATTGCTTTTGCTTTGTCTACCATATACTTAGCCATTTTAGGGGCTTGAATATTATCGGGTTCATGGGTAAAAAAGTAAACGTCCGAAATACCTTTTTCAAACCAATCTTTCAAACGTACCATCCACTCATCTATCCGTTGGTAATCTGTAGGATGTAAATCATTGCCTACAAAACGAACCATTGCTATATTATTGGTAAGTTGCTGATGTAAGACATCTCGCCTACCCGCTACATCTGTCAATACAAATGCACAATTTTTAGTCGCTAATAAATCAGCAAGGCGGTTAGTTTCATCTCTGTCTTTAAACCAACTTTCATGTCTAACCTCAACTGCCAAGGGAATATGCGAAGGAAATTGGTCTAAAAAGGTCTTTAGCGCTGCAATTCTATCTGCACTAAAATAAGGTGGCATCTGCATAAAACAGCAACCCATTTTTTCCTCTAATTGTTGAATAACTTCACAAAAGGCGATTAATTTTCCATCATTCAAGCCCATTCCCCCACTATGGCTAATGGCTTGTGGGATTTTTGGACAAAAACGAAAATCGGAAGTAGATTCATTTTTCCACTTTTGTACCATTTCAAAAGATGGAATTCTATAATGCGTCGTATTTAATTCAATCGTATTAAACTGTTTTGCGTAGTGCGTTAAATAGTCTTTTGTTTTTGTTTTCGTTGGATAAACTGAACCTACCCATTCTTTCATACTCCACCCTGTACAACCCACATACAAATTAGATTGTTCCGCTTTAGGTAAGTTATCCAGTACTGCTTTCGTACTTTCAGGGTCAGTAGGTAACTTGAAATCAACTTGACTAATATCCGATAGTTTTCCAAATTTCATATCCTGATAATTTAATATTTTCTCTTCTAAGTACTAACTATTAAAGCAATTTTACGCAAAGATGTTTTATTTGAAACGCTGATAGCCTTCAAAAATAAATGAAGGCAGTATCTTTGCAATCTAATTATTCGCTGAGCAGTAACTTAGCGTTACAAAAACAAACTTAATAAAATTTTGAAGTCAAAAATAATCATAGGTACAAGAGGCAGTAAATTAGCCCTTTGGCAAGCATATTTTACTAAAGATAATTTAGAAAAATTAGGCATTGAGGTGGAATTGAAAATTATTAAAACCAAAGGTGATAAGATTCAGCACCTAAGTTTTGATAAGATAGAAGGCAAGGGATTTTTTACCAAAGAAATAGAGGATGCCTTATTGCGTGGAGAAATTGATATGGCGGTGCATTCGATGAAAGATTTACCTACGGAATCTCCTGAAGGTCTATCCATTGCAGGTGTTTCTTATAGAGCAAATCCTGCGGATTGGTTAGTTATCAATAAAGGAAAAGAAGATAATTCCAAGGTTTATAAACTAAAGGAAAATGCGATAGTAGGTACTTCTTCTGCTCGTCGTAAAGCTATCTTATTGGATATTCGACCTGATATTAATCTTAAAGATATTCGGGGCAATGTACCGACTCGTTTACAAAAATTAAAAGAAGGACAATTTGATGCGATTGTGCTCGCAGCCGCAGGCTTAACAAGATTAGATTTGGATATGTCTGACTTTGAAGTTGTCAAATTAAACACCAAAGAGTTTGTTCCTGCACCAGCACAAGGAGTTTTGGCTTACCAAACCTGTACTTCAGATATAGAAACTAGAAAAATTATAAAAAAATTACACCACGCTGAAGTAGCTTCTTCTACCAATGTAGAACGAAAAGTTTTGAACTTATTAGGAGGTGGTTGTCACATGCCTTTAGGCGTTTATTGCGAACAAGACGAAATGGGTAACTATCATGTTTGGGCTGCAAAAGCAGCTACTTGGGATGGTCCTGTCAAACGCGTTCGTTTATCTTCTAGTACTAGTTTTGAATTGGCGGAACAAGTGTTGGCCGCGTTGAATAGCGAAAGTTAATTTATAATTATTACTTGGTCAAAATCTAAGTTATTAATGTTACATTTTTAACACATAGGCATATAGTAAAAAAACATAGCAAACATAGTTTTACAAATTAGGCGTAACTAGTCCTTAACAAAAAAGCTAGCGATTGCAGATATTCAGGGACTATAAAACTATGTTCGCTATGTGAAAATACTATTGTGACTTATGTGGTAAAAGGGATTAGTTTATTACTGCCTATCATCTTACCTAGGACATAAAAAATCGTCGCAAGAAGAAGGCAAAAAGACCAATTACCAAGGAGATACCAATTGGGAAAGAAATGGACCAGTGCCTATGCTGAAATTCGATAGGATTCATGTTCCCATAGGCAACATACCCTGCCCAAAAGAATGGGTGACCGGAACCTCTATTTAGTTTGATGAATTCTTTTTTTGCGGACCACAAAGCTTCATCTTTAGCCAATCCTGCCTTTAGATTCTTATAAAAAATAGGCATAAAATTAGCTGTCGAGTTATCACTTACTCGCCAAAGTGTAGTCACCATACTCTTAGCTCCTGCATAAGAAAACCCTTTTCCTATCCCAACGATGCCTTCTCCCCTTTTCATTTGACCAAGACCTGTTTCGCAGGCACTTAGGACAACTAAATCCGCAGGAATGGTTAAATTAAAAAGGTCTTTGACATATAGAAATTGCTTGCCCGAAGTATCTTGTGGTTCAGAAAAGGCTAAGTAAGAATAATCCCCTTGTAAGTCATTAGACTTGCCATGTGTTGCCAAATGTAGGATTTGTCCCTTTTGGATATACTCTAGAAAAGCTTTTCTAGTAGCTGCAATACCTGTGATAACAGTACCACCAATATTCTTTTTGATATTATGGACTTCTTCTTGATTATATTTGAGTGGTCCAAGGCCTATTCTAAAATCAGAAACATCGTTAGAATTATTCCCTTTAAAGACAGGAGCAATCCCCACAAAATTTTGGTCAAAATCCGGCACTAATTTTCCATAAAGTTCACTTAACCAATTAGCGGAGTGCGCATAGCTAATCTGATACGCTTCTAATAAATAGGTGACATTCGTAAAATTTTCGTCCTCGTTCGGTGCTGCTGTTAATAATGCATCAAAAGGTAAGTAACTAAGTGCACCATCAGTAATTAGAATGATTCTTTGAGTAAGATGCGCTTGAATTGGTTTAATTAATGCTTGATATAACTCAAATCCCAACTGATTAGAATTATTAATTAGCGTAGTTGTCCCCCCATTATCGTTAATCGATGGCGGCCGATAACTATATATACTTTCTCTGAATTGATTGATTTTTACAACTAAATCTTTTTGTATCGGTAAGGCAAAAACTTGAAAGTTATCTTTCTGAACCAAAAATGCATAGATGGTACTTTCATCAACAAAATATTCAAGAATCGTTTGATTAGGTTGTAGTATATTTTGTTGAATCGCTTTTGTAGTAATAAAAGCAGGTTCAAATTTTAGTTTGTAATAGTTCGGATATTCCTCTCCAATTTTTTCGAGTAGTGCTTGTCTTTCTTGTTTTAAATCAAAAATATTCCCGTTTAATTCTCGAATAACACCTCTATCTATCCTAGTTTTTTGATTTTCTTCATATCTCTGACTTTCAAGATAAGTAATATTGTTTCTTAATTTTTTTTCTTGCTCAGTCAGGTCTTTTGGAATACCCGCTAATTCAAAAGCATTAATATTTTTAATCGTTTCCAGTAAGATTAAATTTTTGCTTTTTTCAGATAGATTAAACGCGGCCTCCAAATATTTCTTGTCTTCGGTCAGGGTATGCAAGCTAAATTTTGTCTTGATTGCCATACTAAAGACTCTGTGGTATTCGTCTATAAAGTTTTCTTTCGTACTTCTTTCTTGATAATTTTTATTTATGTAGTCTACCAACAATATTGTGGAAGCAAGCAAACTATCAATTTTTAATAAATTAGTCGTTTCCTTTTTTCCTTGTGCCTGATACAATTCTGCATATTCCAAATTTAAAGAAACAAGATTTTTAAGTTGTTTAATTGTCAATAATTTTTTATCTCTCGTCTCACCATTTGCTTTAAATGATGCTGAATAGGCAAAAGTCGCTTGTACATTATTTTTTAACAGCCGAAAACATTTCCCTTTAATTAAATATAATTCAAAAAGTTCAATAGGTCTTTCTTGATAATACTTTTCACCGAGGTTTACGGCTTTATTTATAGCCGTTAATGCTTGTTCTAGGTTATTAGTTGACACATGATGTTTTGCAATTTCTTTGTAAGTATTTAACAAATAATCTTTTTCATTTTTACCTATCTTTTTAAACCCGTCAATCGCAATGTCAAAATGAATATTAGCTGCCGTATTATTTTTATTGAATGAGGCTTCTATTCCTTTTATGCGATGCACCGCTGGCAACAGAAAATCATTATTTTTATCTATGTCTAGGGCTTTATCTAAATAAATAAAGGCTTTGTCGTACTCCCTAAGTTTTGAATAAGATCGACCTATACTAAAATGTAATATTCCTTCTTGAAAAACATCTCTCTTTTGTTGCTTTTCTACAATCTGTAATGCTTTATAAAGATAGTTGATAGCTTCTGCAAAAAGTTCATTTTGATAGTAAGCATTTCCCAAATAATTGTAGGTATAAGCTAAATCTTCATGGTTTTCTCCAAGTTCGCTTTGCTTTAATACTAAAGCTTTTTGTAAAAACTTAATCGCATCCTCAAAATCACCCTTTGAAAAAGCATTAAACCCGAATTCTTCATAAAAATCAGCAAATTCAGCATTTTCCTCAGCATGTATCTCTTTTAATATAGCCAATCCCTCCTCAAAAGCCTCATCTGATTTAATAAACTGCTCTTTTTCTTGAAATAAGAAACCTATATTAAAATACAAATTACTAAGTTTGACGTGTGGCTTATCGTATATTTTTTGTTTGAAGGCTAAGGATTTCTTATAATGAAAAATACTATTATCCAACTCTTCTAATTCATGATAACAAGAACCTAACAATAAGTAGGATTCTGCTAAGTATTCTAATTCAGCAGTGTCTCCTTGTAAATATTCCGTTACAGTATTCAAAGCAATAATTGCTTTAGCCCAGTCTTCTTTTTCATGCCAGTATTCGCCTTGAAGATAGACTATTTTACCTAGGTGAGTAGTATTCTTAGGGTTAGCTAAACCTTCCAATTCTTTGATGGTCACTAGTAAGCTTTCCATTTGGCCATCTGCTAAATACTCCTGAGCTTGAGTCCATTTTGCCTCAAATAAATCCGCATTTTCTTGACCGATACCTAAAAAGGTAAAGGTCATTAAAAACAGTGAAATAATTATTTTTCTATGCGAAAAAAAGATGCTCATAAATGGATAACAGGATTAGCTAAAAGTATATAGATTGATAAAAGTCTCAAAAAGAAAGCTAATTTAAAGAATAATATGTGAAGGAAAAAGATTTAAGAAGGAAACCTATCCGAAAGCCTAGTAAAAACTTACCTTTGAGTAATTTCTATAATATCAAAAACTTAATAATATGCGTATTCTTAAATGGTTACTCGGTATCATCGCCTTATTATTCCTTGGTTTATTTATTTTCATTAAAGTATCTAGTGAAACCAAACCAACTGGAACAACAGGCGCAGCAGCGGATGCACTCGCCAATAAAGTATTAGCCGCTATTGATAAACCTGCTTGGGACACCACTGGTGTAGTACAATGGACCTTTAAAGGTGCTCACGACTTTTTATGGGATAAAAAAAGAAATTTAGTCAAAGTTAACTGGGATGATAATGAAGTATTAGTTACCCTTAATGAAACAACAGGCAAAGCATGGAAAAACGGCGTAGAAATAACTGGTGACGAAGGAGACAAATTAGTCAAAGCAGCATGGGCGCATTTTTGTAATGATTCTTTTTGGTTAAATGCACCAGCAAAAGTGTTTGACCCCGGTACAGAAAGAAGTATTGTCGATATGCCAGACGGCAGTAAAGGGTTAATGATTACTTATAAATCAGGTGGAGTAACACCCGGTGATTCTTATTTGTGGAGTTTAGATGAAAATGGATTACCAACTAGCTATAAAATGTGGGTTTCTATTATTCCTGTAGGCGGTATGGAGTTCACTTGGGAAGATTACACAACGCTTTCTACAGGTGCAAAAATTGCGACCAACCATGCTAGTAAAGTTTTAGGAATAGATATTACCAACTTAAAAGCAGCGAGTGATTTGACTAGTTTTGGTCTCGCAAACGACCCATTTCAGCCAATTTTGTAAAAAATTTAAAAGGTCCTCGTTTTTATAGAAACATAAGCATAATAAATCGGGTATATCTGCCTGATAATCAGTTAAAATGAAATCTAAGTACTAGGACATAAATATTTAGTTATTTGTGTCCTAGTACTTATTTGACAACTGATTTTAAATTTTTCGTAAGAACACCATGTTTTATGAGACAACTCCCTCTTATCTTTTTAATCACTTTCATTTATGCCACCTCCTTATTGGGGCAAGATGAAAAAGGGACTCTTTCTGGTAGTTTTCAAGCCAATGCTAATTTCTTTTTAAGAGATTCTACCATTGGTGCAACGAATACTCCTCAATATGACCATCAATTGTATGGAGCTGATGCATGGTTGAATTTAAACTATAATTACAGTGGTTTTGATGTAGGCCTACGCTTTGATTTATTCAATAATTCAAATTTATTGAACCCGCAAAGTTCCTATACCGCTGAAGGGATTGGTCGATGGTACATCAAGAAGAAAATTGATAAATTTAGTTTAGCTGGTGGCTATTTGTATGACCAAATAGGCAGTGGTATTATTTTTCGAGCTTACGAAGAACGACCATTATTGATAGACAATGCACTTTATGGTGTTCGTTTAGGGTATGATTTAGGAGAAAATTGGGAAATCAAAGCTTTGACTGGACGACAAAAACAACTTTTTGATGTTTTTTCTCCAAACCTCAAAGCCTTAAATATTGACGGCTATATTTCAGAGGACGAAGCTAATTGGTCACTATCTCCTGGAATCGGCTTAGTGAATAGAACTTATGATGATGCTACTATGCAACGAATCGTAAGTACCGTTTCTACTTTTTCGGTTACAGATAGCATCGCTCCTAGTTTTAATACAAATGCCTTGACTATTTATAACACCTTAACTGTAGGAAATGTGAGTTGGTATGCAGAAGCAGCATGGAAAACAGAAGATGTTTTATTCAATCCTTTTGCTACCAAAACAAATCGAGATGGGACTACTTCTTTAGGAAGGTTAGTTAACGAAAAAGGGTCTGTCTATTATTCTTCTATAAGTTTAGCAGGCAAAGGTTTTGGCTTGACACTAGAAGGAAAACGAACAGAAAACTTTTCTTTTAGAACCAATCCTTTTGTCTCCTTAAATAGAGGAATGATTAATTTTTTGCCGCCAATGGCTAGATTTAATACCTACCGTTTAACCAGTCGATACACCCCAGCCATTCAAGAATTAGGTGAGCAAGCAGTAAAAGTAGATTTGAAGTTTCGACCAAAAAAGAATATTGGAATTGAATTAAACTTTTCGAATATCACAGACTTAGAGGACAACTTATTGTATAGAGAGGCCTATTCAGAAATTCAAATTAAGAAAAAACGCAAGTGGATTCTGACAGGGGGATTACAGTTTCAACAGTACAATCAAGCAATTTTTGAAACTAAACCAGATGTGCCCCTAGTAAAAACTTTCATTCCATTTGTAGATTTTTTATACAAAATTGACCGCAAAAAAAGTGTACGCTTTGAATTGCAATATATGAATACGGAGCAAGATTTTGGTAGTTGGGTATTTGGCTTAGTAGAATATGCTATAGCACCAAAGTGGACTTTTACGATTTCGGATATGTATAATAGCGACCCAAAGAAGACCGATAAAATACATTATCCACGAATTGACCTTTTTTATACCATCAAATCAAATCGTTTTTCTGTAAGCTATGTTAAGCAAGTAGAAGGAGTCGTTTGTTCAGGTGGTATTTGCCGATTAGAACCTGCTTTTAGTGGCTTTAGGTTTACCGCTAATTCTACTTTTTAAATACTTTCCCTCCATCTTCTTAAAATCCGACCGTATGATTATTCGAAACATAAAGTATTTAGTTCTTCTTTTTTTTGCTTGTACCTTAGTTACCTGTACTGAGAATAAGCCGATTATTCCCTGTTTGAGTTGTGAAGCCAACACTACTCCTATTAATCCAGAGACCGTTATCAAAAAAGTGTTGATGGAAGAATTTACAGGGGTCCGATGCGTCAATTGCCCACAAGCAAAAATAGAGATAGAGAACTTACAATCAGACAATCTTTTTGGTGAAAAATTCATAGCGGTTTCCTACCATGCGGGATTTTTTGCACGACCTTACAATAATAGCAAAAATGATTATCGGACAGACCAAGGAGATGTGCTCATAGAATTTTTAGACCAGCCGATTGGATTTCCTTCAGGAGTGATTAATCGAAAATTATTTTCAGGGGAAGGAGATTTGCAAATAGAAGCATTTGCAACTTGGGGTGGTTTTGTAGGGCAAGAATTAGAGGAAACTGCCATTATGTTTCTAGATTTAGAAACAACCTATAATGCTTCAAATAGAGTACTCAATGTTTCTGTAGGCATTACACCGACCCAAAATATTTCTGATGATTTAAATTTAAGTATTCTTATTACAGAAGACGATATCGTAGATGTACAATTAACACCAGAAGGAATAGTCGAAGCATACGCACAAACACACGTTTTTCGAACAATGATTACCAATACCTTTGGCGACCCAATTACAGATGTATTGGTAGCTAATCAATCTACTTCTGATATTTATTCCTTTACTTTGCCTAATGAATGGGTGGCTGAAAAGTGCAAAGTAGTTGCCTTTGTGCATCACGCAACCGATAGTAAAGAGGTTTTACAAGTTGAAGAAGTCGCAATCATTAAATAATGTCCGTTGCTCCTTATCCATTTAACAACTGATTAATAATAGCACTCAATTAATATAACTAATGCCCGTTTATTGGCTTGACAAAGATGATGTTTCTTTTCCACCTGCTGACCTAGCGAATGAAGATGGTATCATAGCTCTAGGCGGAGACTTATCTGTAGAACGACTATTATCAGCTTATTCGAATGGTATCTTTCCGTGGTTTAATAATGAGGACCCTTTTATTTGGTGGTCCCCCGACCCTCGGTTTGTACTTTACCCTTCCGACTTGAAGGTGGCTAAAAGTATGCGCTCCTATTTTAATCAAAAAAAATTTCAAGTAACGGTTGACCAAGAATTTGAGACGGTGATGAGAAATTGTCAGCAAGCTAAAAGAGAAGGTCAAGGAGGTGGAACATGGATAACGGAGAGTATGGTTGAAGGCTATGTCAATTTGCACCAAGCGGGCTATGCACACTCTGTAGAAGTCTGGAAAGAGAAAAATCTCGTGGGAGGACTTTATGGCGTTGCTTTGGGCAAAGTTTTCTTTGGCGAATCCATGTTTTCAAAAGCGAGTAATGCTTCGAAATTTGGATTTATTTCTTTGGTTAGAAAATTAATAGAATTGGATTTTGATTTAATTGATTGCCAACAAAAAACTAAATATTTAGGGAGCTTAGGTGCCAAAGAAATACCTCGAAAAAACTTTTTAGCACATTTAGAAATCAACAACCAAAAGCCTACACTCAAAGGAAATTGGGGAAGTAGGCTACAGTTCTAATATTATCATTTGACTTGACCCAATTTACCTTTCCTATCCAACTCAATCAATCTATAGTAATCTTGCATAGTCATCATGAAATTTGCTTTGTCTTGATAATTTTGAAAAATTGGGATAAATACACCTTCCTTCGTTTTTACACTTAATACTTGTCCGTTTTTGAGTGCTTGAAACATATTTCCTGCAAATTCATACTGATTCTTTTTATTAAAAATAGCAATTTCAAAGGTTGTTAAAAGACTATCACTTTCTACCTTTATAGTTAAAGGTGTAACAAATTTCGAAAAGGCATTTTTTTCAATAAAAATATATGCTTCGTTATCCAACCAGTTATCTAGTATCTGTGGATAAAGAATAGGTCGTTTGTTCGTTCTAGCAGATTTTCGAGCTTCATAAATATCAATTTCAGAAGGAGGCTTCCGTGTTCGGTAATAAGCAATGCTTCTAATATTTTTAAAGTATAAACGAGCAGGATCCGTCGTTTGAAATTGGCGGTCACCTGCAAATGGTTTTGCTGGCTTCTTAGTGTCACAAGCCCAACAAAAAGAAATACAAAAAAGCAAATAAATAAATTTCTTCATCAAGGAGTTATTTTGATTAGCTACAAGAATAACAAAATGAATGACTTATAGTTGTTTATTTATTGATACTATTGGACCAAAAAAGAAAGCGGCAACATTTATTAAATGTCACCGCTTGTCTATACCTTTTCTCTCTATTATATTAGAATGATTACATAATCAATTCTTTTTCTGACTCTAGTATTGTTAAAAATTCTGGATTTAGAATCGTCTCTTTAGCAGAAGCTGTTTTAGGCATTTCATACTTAAAGAAGAATTTCATCGTATGAACTTTACTTTCATAAAATTCAGCAGATTGTGTCAAGTTTCCGGTCACTAATGCTTCTTTAGATTTAGTCGCCATTTTCAACCATTGCCAGCCGATAACAATCGTACTTGCAAACTCCATAAAAATAGAAGCATCCGCTAAGAACTTATCATAATCGCCTTTCATGGCGTATTGAATAAGATATTGCATTACCTCTTGAACTTCCTTCATTTTACCACCTAAAATAGTCGCGTAAGGCTTTAAATCATCATAAGTATTCGCGGCTTGAATAGTTCCTTGTACCTCTTTCATCAATAACATCAATGCTTTTCCATTTTGAGCCGTCGCTTTTCTACCCAATAAATCCAAAGATTGAATACCTGTCGTTCCTTCGTATAAAGCCATGATACGAATATCTCTATAATATTGCTGTAATGGGAATTCTAAACAGAATCCATAACCGCCCAAAATTTGTAAACCTGTACTTACAGACACTCTTCCCATTTCTGATGGATAAGTCTTAACAATTGGCGTCAATATCTCTAATAATAGATTCGCTTCTGCTTTTTCCTCTCCTTCCAGTACATGTTGCAAATCAACCAATCGAGCGGCTTCCATGCAAAGACTTAAAGCGCCTTCTGAAACTGCTTTTTGCAATAAAAGCATTCTTCTTACATCAGGGTGATTGATAATTAAAGTCTGTCCTTGAGAAATATCTTTTTGCCCACCAGAACTTAATTTTCTTCCTTGTGGTCGCTCTTGCGCATATTGTAAAGAAGCATAATAAGCAGCAGAAGCAATAGATGCACCGTTCAATCCAACATCAATTCTTGCACCATTCATCATCTGGAACATGTGCGCCAACCCTCTATTTTCTGTACCGACTAACCAGCCATAACAATTGTCTTCTTCCCCAAAGGATAAGTGAGCAGTTGCATTCGCTCTTTGTCCTAATTTTTGGAAATCACCCGCTGCTTTCACATCATTGCTTTCCAACGTACCGTCTGCCTTAATTCGTTTCTTAGGTACTATAAATAAAGAAATACCCTTTGTGCCAGCAGGTGCACCTTCGATTCTTGCTAAGAATAAATGCACGATATTATCTACACATTGATGGTCACCACTAGAGATAAAAATCTTTTGTCCCGTAATTTTATAAGAGCCATCTGCTTGTGGAATAGCAGAAGATGTAATATCCGATAAAGAACTACCAGCTTGCGGTTCTGTCAAACACATTGTTCCTCCCCATTCTCCATTCAACATTTTAGGGACATACATTTCTGATTGCTCCTTTGTACCAAAAGAAGTAATCAAATGAGCCGCTCCTGCTGTTAAGCCAGCATACATCACTAATGGATTATTCGCTGCTGTTAGAATATAACCTGTAGCTGAAGCTGCCATAAAAGGTAATTGCATACCTCCATGTTCTGCGTCGAAAGTAGCACCAGTAAAACCCATTTCTCCAGACTTCTGGATAACATTTTTTACTTGTGGGTGCACTAAAATTTCACCATCCTTATATACGGCTGGTTTTTCGTCCATTTCCTGATAATAAGGAAAGAATTCTTTGTCTCCTAAATCTTTAGAAGAGTCAATAATGAAATCAATGCTTTCTGCATCAAAATCTTTAAACCTTTCGGAGTCTAATAAACTGTCAAGGTCGTGAACTTCGTGTAATAAAAATTTTATGTTTTCTACACTACAATACTTATCTGCCATCTTTATAAATTTTTAGGAATTATGATTATTATTAATTAAATTTTTAAGATGCCATTGCTAACAATTCTCCCCGCATTCTTGTGAAAACTGTTTGTCCTTTTTCAGTAGCAAAAGGATACAATAAGTTAGCAATGGTAATCAAACCTGTTTCTAGGTTATTATTTTGTTCTCCTCGAATAATTTGTTGGGTTAACCAAAAATGTAACGTCATCCAGATACTATGCGCTAAAGATTCGTACAAACCTTCTATTGGTTCTGTAATCAAATCTCCTTTACCAACAGACATGAACATCAAGTTGCGGATAATCGATTTCTCTTGAGCCACTTGTTCTTGATGCAACTTGGCTAATTCAGGATAAGAGCGAATAATTTCTAAAGTATCCTGATAAAAAAATCGAAATTGAACGATATGCTCTAAATATCCCTTAGCTACATGTAAATGGTCTTTCTGTGGATTCATGAATTGATTACCAACAGCCATTTCCTCTAAGGTTTTTATCATATAGCGATAAGCAGAGTCCATTAACTCTTGCTTGGTCTTATAATGATAAGTAACATTCCCTGGGCTAATCTTCATTTCATCAGCAATATCTCTTATTCGGACATTAATTACTCCTCGCTCATTGAAAAGTCGGATAGCTGTTTGAATAATATTTTGACGAGTTTTACTCAATGCAATAAATTAAATGAAATAGAATTAGCGAATATTCGCTACAAATATAGTGAATTTTATTAAATTAGTCCAATTGTACTAATTTATTTTTAAATATTAGTATCAAAATATAAGCAAAATGTGCCTTTTTAGTAGACAAATGCAGTTTTGTTTTATTGTGATTCTAAATTAATCTTGTTAAACGCTTATCAAAGAATCAATTTTATTGATAAAATAGATAGAAGATGCCTAATTTTGTCTATCACAATTAAGAGCTTGTCTAAAATCCCATTAATTGACTACAAGTGGCAAATTTTATCTAAGGCATCCCGACCGTAAACGGTTCGCAAAGAAAAGATTCCTCGAATCTTTCCTTTACTCAAGTTAAAAATTTTGACCATCCAGAAGGATGCTAAAAATGCACCCCATCCGTTTCACGGTTCACAAACGATGTTTGTTTAATCTAATACAAAATATGATTTGCTCACTTTCGCTAAATTATGGAATTTAGACAAGCTCTAGGCTTTAGTAAAAAAGTAATGATATGAGACTTAGACACCTATTTTTAGCTTTTCTAATGGTTGTAGGAACAACAGCTTGCGAAAATGTCAACCCCAATTTCCAAGAAGATGCTAGAAATGCAGAATTTCTACATCGGTCTATGAAAAAATTAACAGATGTAATTGTCCACGATATTTTTTCTCCTCCACAAGCGAGTCGAATCTATGCGTATGCAAGTATTGCAGCTTATCAAGCAGCTTTACCAGAGTTTTCAGAATACAGGACTTTAGATGGGCAACTAAAGCAGTTTGCGAATACGCCACAACCTGAAAAAGGAAAAGAATACTGTTTTCCCTTGGCTAGCGCACATGCATTCTTGACAGTTGGAAAGGCAATGATTTTTTCCGAGGCTAAAATTCAGCAATTTCAAGATGAACTTTATGCAGAATTTAAAGCTATTGAAATGCCCTCTAGTACCTATGAAAGGTCGGTTGAATATGGACAACAGATAGCCAATCATATTTTAGCATGGGCAGATAAAGATAATTACAAACAGACTCGAACCTTTCCTAAATATTCTATTCCTGAAGACCCTGGACAATGGCGACCAACGCCGCCAGATTATATGGATGGCATAGAGCCACATTGGAAAAAAATAAGAACTTTTACACTTGAATCGGCAGACCAATTTCCACCACCGCCGCCGACTCCTTACGATGAAGATAAAAACAGTCTTTTTTATAAAGAAATGCTCGAAGTATATACAGCACTAGAGCAAGAAAAAGAAGAAAAGATTGCCATCGCAGAGTTTTGGGATTGTAATCCATATGTCTCTCATCACAAGGGACATGTGATGTTTGCAACAAAAAAAATTACCCCTGGTGGTCATTGGATAAATATCGCCGCTTTAGCTGCAAGAAAAACCAATGCTGATTTTATGAAGTCTGCAGAAACTTATGCCTTAACCTCCATCGCCTTAGCAGATGGATTTATTAGTTGTTGGGACGAGAAGTATCGTTCTAAATTAGTGCGACCAGAAACAGTGATTAATCAAATGGTGGATGAAGATTGGGCTCCTGCCTTACAAACGCCTCCTTTTCCTGAATATACAAGTGGACATAGCGTCATCTCTCGGGCAGCAGCAGTTGCCTTGACGAGTATTTATGGTGATAACTTTGCGTTTGATGATGATACAGAAGAAGAATTTGGTTTACCCACTCGTTCTTTTAAATCTTTTGTAGAAGCATCAGAAGAAGCGGCGATTAGTCGATTGTATGGAGGCATTCACTATGCACCTGCTTGTTTTAATGGGGTGACTCAAGGTGAACAAGTCGGAGATTTTGTAGTGAGTAGTTTGAAATTCAGAAACCAGATTGGGATGAATGAATAGAGTGTGGAGGGCAAAGGGCGTGGGGCAGAGAGCTAATCAATTTTATTAACCATATCCCTATGTTTCTTATAAAGTTATTCAATTCAAAGTATATAAAAATGGCTAAGCTAAATTATTAGTTTAGCCATTTTTGTTTTATAGCAGGAACTCTATTGGCAAAGCTAGTACTTTGTAAGTAATTGATACCACTAATTATTACTCCCTTCAATCATATCAAGTGTAAACTTCATTACGGTATCTTCATTCTTTAAAAAATCTTGATGGGATTGTACGATTTTATAATTAGGAATAATACCATAACCATAAGGTTGATTGGGTTTGTTCCGCACATCTTGTTTTAGATTTACAATAGACCAAGCTGTTTTTATTTTACTATGTTTTAATTGGTATCTAATGGGCGTATGTCCATTATGTCCATAATACCCACCTTGCGTTTCCTCGCCTATAGTGATCGTCGTTTCATCGCTCGCTAACATCGCAGCAAACATACTTCCTGCAGAAGCAACCGCAGGACCAACTAACAAGTAAATTTGTCCCTTAAAGGCATTAGGGGCAGGATTCCAAACCTTGTGGTTCTCATTTGTATCATCTTGGTAATACTTGCCATTTTTAGCAACTGGAAATTCTTTTTTCAATTCTTTTTGATAAATAAGTTTAGCAATGGGTTTTATTAAAAAGAAGAATTCTCCTTTAATCCGATTCCAATAAGGAATTTTTCTAAAGCTAACCCAAGCTTCTATATTCTCTTGAAAGTTTCTATTGGTCAAAAAAGAATAAGTTACTAAGTCATTGGGGTCTGTTCCTCCACCATTATATCTTACATCCACTATTAAGTGTTTAATAGCTTGTTTTTTAAAATTTGTAAATATGGAATCAAGGTATTTTGCATATACTTTGTGGTCAGGGGAATTGGCATTTCCACCTATTGCAAAACTATTCACGACTAGAATAGCGGTGCTGTCGTTCAATATTTTACTATAATATACTTCCTTCTTTTTTTCTAATACTTCGGTTGAGGCATAGTTTAAATAGTCAAAAGGGCTACTGTGTCGTTTAGCTTGTTTTGCCATGTATTCTTTGTAAGAAACACTAGGTAGTTGAACTATATCAGAGTTACCTTTGGGGTTTTCATAGGTTATGTTAAAGGTGGCTTGTTTTCCGAATCTCATTCGATAAAAAAAAGGAAAAGTGGCATTTAAAATTACTTTTTTTCCAGTAACGTTATACCCGTCTGTATGATGGTATTTATATAATTCGGAAATGATGTCTTGTATATCTTGCCCATTAATTTGAAGGATTTTACTGCCTAATGGAACTGCTACATCAGCATTATTACATACCCATTGGTTGGCTATTTGGCTTACTATAAAAGGAAAGTAGCCTTCTTGCTCCAACTTGAATGATGCCCTTACTTTGGGAGGCAACGATGTATTATTATGTAAACTACCTTCAAAATCTGTAATATGGCAAAGTATATTATAAAAATTTCCTAAAGTATTACTTTCATTAATGGCACCATAAGCCCATTGGTAGATGCTATCAATTTCCTCCTGAGTACGATATTTATAAACGCCTGAGTTCGCTGCTGCTCGCATGTTCCGAAACAGGTCCAAATCTTTTTTCATATCGGTCCTAGGCATAGGGTCGTCAAAAGTATTTTGGGCAATTGCCCTAAGTCCAACTAAGGATAGCATGATTAAAAAGATACCTTTCATAATTCTTTCAGCTTTTGATTCTTTAAATTAAATACAAATCAAAATTGAAGAAAACTGGATAAAAAGTCGCTTTAATCGAGAGGTAAGTAGTCCTAAATTGCACCAAACAAGTCCAATATTAAGCTTTATTGGCTTTTTTATACTGATTGACTATTTGAATAGGAGAGGAATTCGTTAATTTTTTAAAATTATAATAAACGTTACTTTTTGAACTAAATCCTGATTCTAGTGCAATATCTACTAAAGAAAATCTTTCGGCCTCCCCTTTAGAGACTTTGTATCTAAAATCTTCTATTCTAAATAAATTGATGAAATCACTAAAGGACAACTGTAAATATTGGTTAACTAACCTAGATATTTCCTTTTTCACAATACCTGTTAGCTCGGCACATTCCTTAATATTGAGGCGTTTAATTTTAAAAAACTGCTTTTCATTAATAAGATTGATTAATAAAGTAAGTAGTGCTTTATCTTTCTTAGGAATATCAAGATTGAATAAAATTTGTAACTTTCCTGCCTTCGGAACTAACTCACAAACTAAGCTATTATCCGTATGGGTTTCTGGGGGAGCAGCAAGATTAACCAAAGAGGAAGTATACTCATTGTTATTAAATTCAGCTTCTAACTCAAATCCATGTAAAATTTCTTTAGTGGAAGAGGCCCTTATTACAATATAAAAAATCAAAATTGACAATGGAATCCAAATGATTTGATACCATACATTCATCTCTAAATCAATAAAAAAGTAAGCATTTACTACAAAAGCCCAAATTAGTAAAAGGCTAGCCAGCACAAAGAAAAATTCTTTTAACCAATTGTAAGATTGTTCCAATCCGTCTGTATAGTTATTCCTAATTCTTTCTTTAAATGTATTAAGCACCTGATTGGCTTTCCATAAAACCACCATAGAACTTAAAATACATTGATTCTCAATGATGATAGAAGGGGTGAGAAAATAATTAAGGTGCATTACGTCCTCTTTTGTGCTGGTAAAAAGTAGCACGAGTAAGCATAATTCAAAAAACAGCAGCCCAAATAGTATTTTTTCAAAAATACCAATTTGTACTTTATTGAAATTAACTAAACCGTTAACATACATCCATAAACAAAGAGGAATCATCATCAAACAACGATAGTGGGTATACCCAAACATGGGAATAAGTTCCGATAATTCAGTAATAGATCCCCAAGCATCTAGCAAGATAAATGAAAATGCTAGGATTAACAGACCTAACCAGAACTTAGGTTTTTGCCAGCTATGGTTATTGACTATTATCGTAATTGATAATATAAACCCCACTGAAAATGCTATTAATAGTACTTCCTTCATTACTTTGTAAGTTACAGCTATGTGGTAAAAATTTCAATTCTTTTCAAGGCAAACATAAAAAAGAAGTGCGCTAATAAAAACAGTAATTCAGATGTTCTGTTACTCCTCCATTAACTTTAAAGGAACTTTTCAACAAGCTATTTGGTTCTTGTCGTAATAATTGTTCCAAAATCAAAAAATATCATTTTCAACAACTTCATAAACATACAGGATAGTACGCCAAAAACAATAAATGGGCTAAGCTATCCATGTCTAATGCCGACCTACCTAAAATAAACAGTTATCTAAAGCTGTTAATCTTCTCCCTTTAATGTTTCTTACTATTTTTTAATATATTTTTGCAAACTTCAAATTAACGACAAACTACCAACAAGTGTTTGTAATAGTTTATGTCGTCAAACACTATAAAAATCATGGAAGAACCAAAGCGTTACTTAGTGACTTCTGCGTTACCATATGCGAATGGCCCTTTACACATCGGTCATTTAGCGGGAGCGTATTTGTCTGCGGATATATATGTGCGATTTTTAAGGTTGAATGGAAAGGATGTGGTTTATGTTTGTGGTTCAGACGAGCATGGGGCAGCTATCACTATTCGAGCGAAAAAAGATGGAACTACGCCACAAGCGATAGTCGACAAATATGATGAATTAATCAAAACAACCTTTGAGAAGATTGGAATTTCTTTTGATATCTATCACAGGACTTCTGCGCCGATTCATCACGAAACGTCTCAAGAGTTCTTTAGAACCCTTAATCAAAAAGGGGAATTCATAGAACAAACGAAAGAACAATACTTTGATGAATCTGCGAACCAATTTTTAGCAGACCGATATATTATTGGAACTTGCCCAAAATGTAGCCATACAGAGGCTTACGGAGACCAATGTGAAAATTGTGGCTCTACCTTAAGCCCAACAGAGTTAATTGACCCTCGTTCTACTTTAAGTGGAGAAAAACCGGTGTTAAAGTCTACAACTCACTGGTACTTACCTTTAGACAAATACGAAGCTTGGTTAAAAGAATGGGTCGAGACCGGTAAATTGGAAGATGAATTATTGCACTATCCTGACCAGTGGAAAAACCACGTTTTAGGTCAATGTAAATCATGGTTAGATGGTGGATTGCAGCCTAGAGCGATGACGAGAGATTTGGATTGGGGCGTAGATGTGCCACAAGAGATTAAAGGGGCTGAAGGGAAAAAATTATACGTTTGGATGGATGCACCAATTGGCTATATTTCTGCTACCAAACAATGGGCATTGGACAATGGGAAAGATTGGGAACCTTATTGGAAAGATAAGGACACTGCGCTCATCCATTTTATTGGAAAAGACAATATCGTTTTTCACTGTTTGATTTTCCCTGCTATTTTAAAAGCACATGGGGATTATATTTTACCAGTGAATGTGCCTGCTAATCAATTTCTAAATTTAGAAGGTAGAAAATTATCCACTTCTAAAAATTGGGCGGTATGGGTGCATGAGTACGTAGCAGAATTCCCTGGTAAAGAAGATGAATTGCGGTACAATATGATTAAAACTATGCCTGAACAACGGGATAGTGAGTTTACTTGGAAAGGTTATCAAGAAACGAATAATAATGAGTTGGTTAATAACTTAGCGAATTTCATTAATCGGGTGATTGTCTTGACCAATAAATATTATGACGGAGTTGTCCCGACGATTAATCCAGATTTACAAATTATCGATTCTTCGAATCAAATAGAAATGTCATATCAAGAGTCTGAGTTGGTAGACCTACATGACCGACTACAAGACATTGGGACGCATATTCGTGCTTTCGAATTTAGAGCAGCTTTGAAAGTGTTAATGGAAATATCTTCTACCGGTAATCAATTGCTCCAATTTAACGAGCCGTGGAAAGTGGTGAAAACAGATGAAGAAACGGTGAAAGTGGTGATGAATACAGCTTTACAAGTCGTTACCGCTTTAAGTGTCGCTTGTCGCCCATTTTTGCCCTTTACCTCTGATAAAATTCGAGACCTTTTAAATCTTCCTCAGGTGAAAGATGATGGAGAATACATGGATTTATTGAATAAATTAGCAGAGGGGGAAGTAATTATAGCTGATGGTCATCAAATCAATCAGCCGCAGCATTTATTTACAAAGATTCCTGATGAGGTTATTGATGCTCAAATTGCAAAATTAGAAGCAACGGAAAAAGCGAATAAGGGCGTAAGTTACGAGCCAGTGAAAGAAACTATTGCTTTTGATGATTTCACTAAATTAGATTTACGAACAGGTACGATAATGACTGCCGAAAAGGTAAAGAAAACCAAGAAATTACTTAAACTAACCGTTGACTTAGGTTTTGAAGAAAGAACGGTGGTTTCTGGGATTGCTGAATTTTTCAAACCTGAAGATATTATTGGGAAACAGGTCTTATTACTTGCGAATTTAGCGCCTCGTAAATTAAAAGGCATAGAATCTCAAGGTATGATTTTGATGGCTGAAAATTCTGATGGCACATTGGACTTTGTGAGTCCAAGTGACGGAATGGGTAATGGATTTGTTGTGAAATAATTATATCACCAAGTTTTACTTGTTGACTATTATAAAGATCGGCTACTTATTTTCAAAATGGGTAGCCGTTTTTGTATTTAAGAGTAACCGAAAATCACTTTCTGCTGTAATAATTTACTTTTATAGTTAGATACCCACCACTTTAACATTAAAAAGCATCTGCAATAATTGAACAACCTACTTTAATACCATAAATTTGAGGTATTCCCAACTCAACATATATAATAATGAAATACCTCTTTACAATACTACTTTGTTTTTCAATTTTTATAGGAAATGCTCAAAGAGTCGATGGTACTTGGGAAGGAACTATTACCTTAGAAAGACCTGGTCCACAGACGGAACATAAATTTCAGCTAGTATTGAAACGAGAAGGAAAAAAGGTAACAGGGACGGCTTATATTTTTTATGAAGACCAACCAGTGGCAATGGATTTATCAGGAGAATTCTTTTATGACCGCTCCATGCGTTTATTCAACCACGAAGTTTTATATCCAACGCAGCAACCAAACAAAGAAAAACACATTCGAAAATATCAGATTATGTACACAAGAAGTGTTTGGGGGGATAAAATAGAAGGTTACTGGCAAGAAAAAAATGACCCTATTTTCGAAATGTATCGAAAAGGTCGGGTATATCTGAAAAGAAAAGAAAATGTTGCTAAGGCCTAGTAGTAATAAAAAAAATTCTGTGTCCCCAAAGCACTAAATTACAAAGGTGACATGATTTCAAATCATGCCACCTTTGTAATTTTAAAACCTAAAAGTCAAACTCCGAACCTTTAAACCCGCCTCCTTTGTTTTCGGATGATTAGAAGGAAATAAACTGTCGCCTAATAAGTCTGGATAAATCGCTTCCGGTTTTGAAGGCTCCAAATAAACAACTAAGCTTTGCGGAATTGCACCTCCTTCCCAAGCATTTGTATAGCCGCTATTGTCCCACTCAAAACCTGCAAATTGAAAATCTTTACCGTTTATTTTGACCAACTCTTCCAAGGTTGTTCCTATCCCTACCCCTTGGTTCGTTGCCCAAGATGCGTCTGGGTGGTCAATTAAAATTTGCTCAATCACCTTATACGGTTGTGTACGATTCCAAATAATAGATATTTCATTTTCTGTATTTGGGAAAACTATAGTCGCATTAGCCATCTCTCCTTCTCCTAAACCAACTTCTTTTCGACTAACATTTTCTACTCCGTAAGCTTTGATGATGTCTCCTTCTGTAAAAGACTTACCTATTAAGCCAATTTTTTCGCCGGGAATACAAGTCCAATTAAAAATAGCTTTACTCGCATCCACTACCTTAGGGGTATGTGCTTTATCTGGAGCATCAAATTGACAAGAAACCAAACTTATTAAAAAAAATAAAAAGGCTATATTTTTCATAATTCTTTTTTTTAGGGTTAATCTTACTTAAAACTTTAACGTTTCTTCATTTTTTGTATTATTAAATAACAAGTAGCCCTTTTTCTTATTTGGGCCAATAATGCTAATAATATTTTTTTGGTCATCAAATGCTTCCAACAAAATACTATTCTTTACATGGAGTTGTTGTATATTTTCTACATTTTCTATTTCTAAATAACACCAAACGGCCACCATATCTTCCGACATTTCTTTTCCAATAAATGTATACTCTACTTGTTTACCTTCTAAGCTAATGGCTAATTTTTGTTGCAAATATTTATAAATATACTCCTCGGCATTTTCGACTTCTTTGTCTGTGCAAATAAATAGCTTATCAGCACCTTGTTGTCGAAGTGCTTCTTCCAAATCATCAATAAAAAGATGCAAAGTAAACTGTAGCGCCTTTTCTTTTTCATTAAATTCAATCAAACATTTACTGATATGGAATTCATGCTCTGGTGCCGTTTCTACAACAGAGAAGTCTCTAGAAGCAGGGACAAGAAAAAGAAATAAATAAAGGCAATATTGGAATATAGACATCATGCTATAAATTTTCTGAATTGAAAAACCTCAGATTCTTTGATTAAGGAAGGAAGTAGAAATAAATGTGCATTTATTTTTTCGTCATTCCTAACACAAAAATACAATGGAAAACATTATAGAAAGTTATTGAAATATTAAAGTTAATTATTTCTGCTAAAAGAAAGTAGAAAATTAAATGAGATGGGAAAGTAGGAGATTATTCTTGCTTAGTGAGCATAACTGGATTGTCAATAATTTTGATGCTTAGAAAATTGGTATCCAATGTCCAATCTTGTTTGTCTAAAGGAGGCGTAGTATAATACTTATTTAAAATGGGACCATGTTCGCCTACTTGTAATTGTACATCTTTGGCGTGAATATATCCATATTTACCAGAAGGAGCTTGAACATAAAAATAAGGAACGATTTTTTGTTCCCCGCGTTGGGTAATGGTCTTTTCAAAATGCTGAATAACCTTTAATGGCGCATGAGGGGTTAATTTTTCAACAACTCCGCTTAAATAGGTTGGTTCAGAACGAAGATAGCCTTTTTCTAGTTTGAGCTGCCCTTCAATATAAGTTCGACTTTCCTCATAAAAAGGAACGTATCTTTTTTGAGCCGTTTCCCAAACATAAGAATACGTAACATATTCAAGACATCTTTCCTTTTGCGCATCTAGGGTATTGGACACTAAGGCTAAACTATAATCCGTGCAGTCAATATAATCCACATAAGCAATTCGAATCGTCTTCTGATTAACTTCTACAAACTTATATAGAGCTGGGGAAGGAATTCGTTCACCATAGACTAAACTCATTCGTTCTTCAAAAACTTTTGCAATCGATCCTGCTTGGAAAGAATAAATTTCAATTACTCGATTTTCTAAGCGACTACCATTATCAAAGTTGCTTTTTACAAATAGCAATTCAGGTACATTGTCTTCTGTCAAATCGTCTAGGCGAAACGCGCGCAATTCATTACTACCCATTGCACTTTCTCCAGCAAATTGAATATGATAGGATTTTCCTAAGTTGCTAGTTAAAACTAGATATAATTCTTTATATAAAGGATTTAAATAATCTTCTTCATGAAAATTATCTTTTCCTTCGATAGAAGCTACCCAAACAGTTGTTTCTTCTAATTCTTCCGATAAATTAAACGTTCTTAAATGATAGGGTTTTAATGCTGATGTAATTTCTGATTCTGGCATAATAACGGCCAATCCATCTCCATATATCCAGCCAGTTTTATTATCAGGGGTTTTTACTTCGTACCATTTGAATTTTTGATTCTGTGCTTCATCTTCATATTCAAAACGCGTTTCATTAAGGACCTCAAAGAGTGTTCCTTCTTCATAGAACGTACTCGAATGGGCAAAGAAGGTAGAATCTGGGTATAAGGTAACTTTATTCAAAGCAGTAGCAGGTCTTGCAGGTAATATTTGACCATACAAAAAGGAAGTAAGAAATAAAGCAAATAAAAAGAATAGTACGCGCAAAGAATTTATTTTATTTTAATATATGCTACAACCATGCCGCTTTAGAATCGCAAAACTTATTTTTCATCAATCCTAAAACGAATAGATATTGTACTTTATGCTATTATTCTGATTTTTTTATAAAAAATAGATATATTTATAAAAAACCATTCTTTGACAAAGCTACAGACATTGAATTGAAATTGATGTCGGCGGTTTACAAAGCACAGAAATAAATGTATATTTAACTTTGTTTAACTTATTTACAACTATATTTAGTGATAAAAGCTACTTTGAGATAGTGACATAACTACTTTCACGCGTCTAAAAAGTAGTATTTACTTAAAAAAAAATTAATCAATATGAATTTTGACAGACTCAATAAGTCTAATAATCCGATGATTAAGGAAGAAGTCCTTAGAGGAAATACCACGAACAACCGTCAAGAAGTAATGACGGTACAAGGTGGTATCAATAAGACTTTTCTCTTATTTGGTGTATTATTAATGACTGCCTATGTAGGATTTATGGCACCAAGTCAATTATTTATGATAGGGGGTTTTATCGGTGGGGCTATCGTAAGTATGATTATGTCTAGAGACCTCAAACGGTCTAATATTTGGGCACCATTGTTTGCAGGTTTATATGGACTTGCAGTAGGTTCTATTTCAGCTGTATATGGAGCGAGGTTTGATGGTATTATTTTTCAAGCTGTCCTTATCACAATGTCCATTTTCTTCACGATGTTAACGCTTTTCAAATCGGGCTTAATTACGGTTACAGAAAAGTTTAGAAGTGTTATAATGATGGCTACAGGAGCTATTATGCTACTATATATTGTAGAATTTGTACTAGGATATTTCTTCTCAATTGATGTTCCTTATCTACACGACCAATCTATGATGGGTATTGGTATTAGTTTAGCAATAGTTGCCGTAGCTTCCTTAAAATTATTAGTAGATTTTGATAATTTCGAAAGAGGAGAGAAATTTGGTTCTCCTAAGTATATGGAATTTGCCATTGGTGCAGGTTTATTATTTACTATGATTTGGTTGTATACAGAGATACTTTATCTAGTATCTGCTTTTATGGGTAGTGACTAATTTGTCAAAACACCATCATTTATAGCTAAAAAGCCTTCTTCAAATACTCTTGAAGAAGGCTTTTTCATTTTTAATTATAAGTCATCTACTATTTTTAACAAAAAAAAATTCGATTCTATAAAAATGAAAAAATAGGCTGTATATTTAGCTATACATTTATGCGTTTATTTTTACGCAAGTTCTAAAGAAAACTACACAACATGCTAGTCAAGACTTACGCCGCCGCCGTTCA
>CALJVJ010000088.1 GCA_937974625.1 uncultured Saprospiraceae bacterium | reverse complement strand
AGTTAGACCATGATACGCAGTTATTTTGTTTTCTAATGAGGCAAAAAACGCAGACATAGCACCGCTATGGCGAGTATTTTTAACGAAATTAGAAGACTAAAGAACAAGTAGCTTGGCTAAAGTTATTTATTTTTCATTTCTTCAGTGTATTGACACAAATTTAGGTTAAATTTTTAAAGTAAAGCTATATTTTAAATTCTTATGACTCATTATAATGCCTTTTCTTTTATCCTTTTTATTTCTTTTGAGAAAGGGACGCAGAATCACTAGTCTTACCACAATAATTTTTATTTTTGCGAAAGGTTAGGAAAATAATAAAGTAGGGTATATAATTGGATTCTTACATTTATAATCCTATCTTTTCGGCTATCTAATCATTCATATTTACTTCTTTTAATACAATTCATAATATTAACTTGGAATACTATGTTGAATATGTGAGTTTTACAAATAGTAATTTTGTGAATCAGTAATAAATTTTTTTATTTTTTAAATAATCGAGACACCCACAGAAAAGTAAAAATTATGACAATTAGTACGAAAAAAGCTCCTCCAGCTATTGTTGATAGCGTGCTTGACGAAATTGGAAATACACCAATGGTACGTATCAAAAAAGCTCAAGGAGAAGTGAAAGCGGAAGTATTAGGGAAAGTGGAAGGACTCAATCCAGGACATTCAGCTAAAGATAGAGTAGCACTTTATATGGTAGAGAAAGCCGAAAGAGAAGGCAAAATTCAGACAGGTGCCACTATAATCGAAGCGACTAGTGGAAATACGGGTTTCAGTTTGGCCATGGTTTGTTTGTTGAAGGGGTATAAATGTGTACTAACAGTAAGTAGTAAAGCATCTGATGAGAAATTGAGGTTGTTACAATCTATGGGTGCAGAAGTATTTATTTGCCCTTCTAGTGCTAAACCTGAGGACCCTGATTCTTATTATTCCGTCGCGAAGCAATTACATGCAGAAATTCCTAATTCTTATTACCTAAATCAAAATTTTGATGAGGCTAATAAATTAGCGCATTATACGACGACTGGTCCTGAAATTTGGGAACAAACACAAGGGCGAATTACCCACTTCTTTTGTTGCGTAGGTACTGGGGGTACAATTTCAGGTACTGCTAAGTATTTGAAAGAACAAAACCCAGATATTCAAGTAATCGGAGTAGATGCTTATGGTTCAGTCTTGAAAAGGTACTGGGAAACTGGTGAATTTGACGAAAAAGAGATTTACTCTTACAAAGTAGAAGGCTTGGGTAAAACGATTATTCCTGGAAATGTTGACTTTAGTTTGTTTGATAAGATGATTAAAGTGCATGATAAGGATAGTGCGATTAGAGCTAGAGAATTGGCACAGAAAGATGGCTTGTTTGTTGGATATTCCGCAGGCGCGGCTATGCAAGCTGTACATAAGATGAAGCGAGAATTGACCGAAGATGATGTGGTAGTGGTGCTTTTTTCAGACCACGGTAGTCGATACTTAGGTAAAATATACAGTGATGACTGGATGCAGGATGTTGGGTTTTTGAAAGAGAAGAAAGAAGAATCTTATAATTCTTATCTCTATAGAAAATACAAAGTGAGATATAAGCGAATTTATAACAAAGTGAATTATTACATTAATCAATCTATGAAGATGTAAAATTTAGTGGTAAGTGGTAAGTACTTTTAGTTCAGCTACTCCATATTATTTTGAGAGATAATTGATTTTGTATATTTTTATTCCTAAATTATTCGCAAGAAAAACCCCTACAACCTTTTTCTTGTCTTTATTTAACAAGTCCTTATCAGGAACTACTTGATTTTTAAACTTGTTATCTAAAAGTATAAAGATTTTAGTTAACTTATTTAATCAAAATTATCTAACAAACAGATGTATTTCAAGTCTCTATAATGATGAAAAACAAATTCACTATTTAAAAAAAAGTAATTTTTTTTTCAACATTTCTTAAATTGAAACTACATTTAAACTTAAACAAAATCCATATTGAGCGAAATCATTTTAACTATTGAGGATGTAGATTTAGTAGCCCTTTACGGCGAAAAAAATGTAAAATTAAACCTATTAAGACAAGCATTTCCAGATATAACTATCACTTCTAGAGGTAATAATGTAAAACTTGCGGGTGAGAAAAAATACACACAAAAAGCCAAATCCAAATTGGAGGCAATGGTGAAAATGCTTAGGAATGATAAAGAATTGACCACCCACACCGTCACAGATTTATTGAATGGCGGAAATCCCTATGAAGTCAGACTTAGCAATGGACCGGGAAATGCGACTATTGTTCACGGTCGCAACGGGAAACCTATCAAAGCTAAAACCCAAAATCAACGCAAATTAGTCGAAGCAGCAGACCGTAATGATGTGGTATTTGCTATTGGGCCTGCGGGTACTGGTAAAACCTATACCGCTGTTGCTTTGGCAGTTAGGGCCTTAAAAAATAAAATTGTCAAAAAGATTGTCTTGACTCGGCCTGCTGTAGAAGCAGGGGAGAGCTTAGGTTTTTTGCCTGGAGACTTAAAAGATAAAATTGACCCTTATTTAAGACCATTATATGATGGCTTAGAAGATATGTTTCCTGCTGAAAAACTCAAGTTTTTCATGGAAAATAGAATCATCGAAATTGCCCCTTTGGCATTTATGAGAGGTCGGACCTTGGATAATGCTTTTATCATTTTGGATGAAGCACAAAATACCACCACGACTCAAATAAAAATGTTTTTGACTCGTCTTGGACCTACTGCTAAGTGTATTATCACAGGTGATTTGTCTCAAGTCGATTTACCGTTTAGCCAAAAATCTGGACTGCGTCGAGCAATTGATTTATTAGGCCATTTGGAAGGTATTTCTGCGGTATATTTGACTGCTGACGATGTTGTTCGACACCGTTTGGTTAAAGAAATCATTAAAGCCTACGCTAAGTCCGATGAATTGAGACAGGAAGAGAAATTTAAAAAAGACGATGAGCGTAGACAAAAGAGATTAGAACGAGCAGAACGTCGGAAAGATGGCGATGACGGCGAATCTAGCACTTAAATAGTTGTAAGTGGTGAGTTGTGAGTGGTAAATCATTCACAACTTATCATTTACTTAACTACTGTGATTGTTTCCGTTTTTTCTATGGGAAAATCATCTTCTAAAAACTGATACCTTACTACCCATAAATAGACGCCTGTCTCTAGAAATTCTCCTTTATACTTTCCATTCCAAGTTTTTCGAATATCTGAACTTGAAAACAGTAAGTTTCCCCATCGGTCGTACACTTCCATTTCAAAGAATTGTAATTCACAATCGGTTAATAATTGCAATTCATCGTTATTGCCATCTCCATTAGGGGAAAAACTATTTGGTAAATAGGCTTGGCAGGGAGAAGTGTCTTCGGGACAATCTTCAAAGGTGACGGTGATACTATCTTGAACAGGGCAGTTATCTATTTGTCCCGCTATCCAATAAATATCGGATTGAGTGACAGTTTGAGTATTGTTGGTAGTACCATCTTGCCATTGAAAATTAGTTAGCATAGTTGGAGCGAACAAGGTCAAATTTTCATCCAAACAAAGCAAGGTATCCTTACCTAAATCAATTGTGGAGCGTGGTTTTATACTAACTAAAATACTATCGCTCACTTGGCACTCGCCTTCGCTTAATGTTGCCCAATAATTGCCACTTTCGGTGACTAAAAATGTTTGGTTCGTGCTGCCATCTTGCCAAGTTAAATTACCTGTTAGATTTTCAAGGTCGATTAAAAAATCATCGGCATCACAAATAGTTGTATCTGCGGGTAATGCCAGCGAAAGATTCGTAAAAGTAACAGATATACTATCTTCATCATTACAGCCTTCTTCTTCTATTATAATGGCCCGATAAAGTCCTGATTCCGTCACTAAAAGACTATCCGCTAAAGCAGGATGTTGAAACCATGCGATTCCCTCGAAAGCGCCTTCGGGTTTTATTATAAATTCCGAGACATTACAAAGCGTGGTATCATTGGGTAAGAAATTAGACCTACCTCCTTGACTTACGGTGATAGTATCTCTAATTTGACAGCTTCCTTTTTGTGCTTCTACCCAATAAATTCCTGGTGCTAGGATGGAATAAGAAGCTAGTGTATTTCCATCTTGCCATTCATATGCTATATTCGAATTTTCTAGATTTAGTGCTATAATTTCGTTGAGGCAAATAAACGTATCCGCTGGTAAATTAGTTACTATTTTTTCTACTTCTACGGTGATACTATCTCGAAAACTACATAAACTATCTTTACTTTCAACCCAATACAAACCTGCTTCTGAAATAGTATAATCTAGATTTATGCTACCATCCTGCCATTGATAGGTTTGGCCAATTTGAGGAGAGATATTGATGATGA
>CALJVJ010000087.1 GCA_937974625.1 uncultured Saprospiraceae bacterium | reverse complement strand
ATCCATTTAAAGCCTTTTTTAGGGAAAACAATAGACCTGAAAATTTATAACTCTTATGGACAATTAGTGAAAGAAAGTAAGTTGCAAAATATTCAAACACCAATACTTGGTTTTGATATGGAGAATGAACAGAATGGTATGTATTATTTATACATCAAACCAGAAGGACGAAAAGAAATAGGTAGGAAGTTTATTCTCAATAGAAATTATTAAATCAGTATTGGTAACGAAAAATATAGGGTTGTAAAAAACAGAGAGGAAGTAAATATATATTGTTGTTCCTCTCTGTTTTATCTGCTTATTTTTAACTAAAACTATTGATAATCTGTAAGAAATCATCTGGTTTCAAAGAGGCTCCTCCAACTAATCCTCCATCTACATCTGGTTGACTAAAGATTTCTTTTGCATTAGCAGGTTTTACACTCCCACCATATAAAATGCTAGTCCCTTCTGCTATATCTGAGCCATATTTATCCGTTAATAATTGACGAATCGCTTTGTGCATATCTTGTGCTTGTTGTGGAGATGCTGTAACGCCTGTACCTATTGCCCAAATGGGTTCATAGGCAATGATAATTTTACTAAAAGCTTTCTTTTTAAGATGAAAAAGACTTTCTTCTAATTGTTTTTTTACATGTGCTACATGTGTGCCCGCTTCTCTAATAGCAAGCGGCTCACCACAACAGAAAATAGGAATTAATCGCTTGCCTAAGACCGTATTTACTTTTGCTGCTAATAATTCATGACCTTCGTTAAAATACGCTCTTCTTTCAGAGTGGCCTAGAATAACATATTTGGCACCTACTGATTTAATCATCTCTACAGACGTTTCTCCAGTATAGGCCCCACTTTGCTCTTGGTGACAATTCTGTGCCGCTACTTCTACATTAGGGACTTTTTTGACAATATTAGCTACTGCATTTAAATGTATTGCAGGTGTTCCTAAAATCACTAAACTATCAGAGCTAGTCATACCTTTAGCTATGGCTGTCGCTAATGCCCTGCCTTCTTTATAGGTTTTATTCATTTTCCAGTTACCTGCTGCTATTTGCTGTCTTTTCATAACTTGTGTTAATGGTTTATATGTAAATGAAACAATGTAAGAATTAAGTATATATTTATTTCTACGTCATTTCAATATTTATTTTTTCACCTAAAAATTTAGGCTGTTTATTTAAAATGATAATATCTAAAACAGCTTTACATCTTGCCAAATATTCTCTAAGCATTGTTTTTAGACCAAATCGTATATCAATGTCTTGAGCATTAAAAGCAACAGCGTTTATGCTTCTTCGATTGGCAATGAATAAAGCTCTATGGTTGTGAAATTTTTGAGAAACAATGGTTATTCGTTTTTGCCCAAATACTTCCTTGCTGCGGACTACGGAATCAAGTGTTCTAAACCCTGCATAGTCTAAAGTTATAGCATTTGTAGGAATACCTCTTTTTTCCAATGCTTGTTGCATTTGTTTGGGTTCATTATAGCTCTTGAATCTATTATCCCCACTGACTAATATATGTTTGACTTTTTTGGTTTGGTAGAGCTTAACGGCAGCCTCAATTCGATAATAGAAATAAGGATTTTGATAGCCGTTTACGGTATATTTTGAAGTTCCTAATACTAAGGCAACATCATTTTGAGGCAATGTATCAATGTTATTAAATACTTGATTTGCAGTACTTTTTTCTATCCAATAGTTACAGGCCCATATAAATAGCAATAATAGTATTAGGATTACTGCTCCAATGGTTAACCATTTTTTTGCTTTCAAAAACATAATTCAACACTACGCCATTTATTAATTTTGCTTAAAGAAAGCGCAAGGTAGGACAATTTTTAGTTTTGATGGGAAAAGTTAGACTGTTATTTTGAGTCTGCTTAGTCTAATTTACTTAAGATAACAGGTAAATAAAAACCTAAATTAATGGCATGCCATTAATTTAGGTTTTTTATTATTCTTTTATTTTAGCTAAGACCTATCGCTTTTCATGTACATAGGCATCAATCCCTTTGCTCTTTAATGCTTTAACTAGCCTATTTGCTTCAGCAGAGTTGTCAAATCTGTTAACTATTAGAGAAGCATAAGCTGATTTATTGAACTTGCCGATTGCTGCATCAGCATAGCCTAATTTCTTGAATTTCTTTAATTGAATTTGTGCATTTGCTTCTTGTTTGAAAGTCCCTGCTACTACCAGGTACTTGCCATTAGTACTGCCAGAATTTTCATACGAGCTAGGTGTGTCGGAAGAACCATCACTACTTTTACCCGCTGCTGCTTCGGCAGCTGCTACCGCTGCTGCTGCTTGTGCTTTTGCTTTGTTTAAATCGGCTAAGTCATCAATGGTAGGTTCATCAAGTTCGTAGTTTGTTGAATCTGCATCATCTGGATACTCTTCTTCATCGTAATCATCTTCTTCATCTAAAGTTGCCGTTTCACCATCGCTCCCTTGGTTTAATGTTTCTGCTACTGAAGGACGATTTGGGTCTTGACTTTGAATTGTTTTATATGTTTTTACAAAGTAAGAAATACCGAATAATACCAATAAGGCAATTAAAGCGCCGATTAACCAATCTGCTTTTCTCATAGTTATCTATTTAATGTGTAATTTTTAGTATCTCTTCGCTTTAGTACTAATAAATATCCTTATTAGCTGCGAATTTTCTAATTAAAATGAATAATGTTTATCGCAATTTAAAAATTAAAAAGAAATAATGCTTAAAATTAATCACAGAAATTATTTTTCTTGCATTTTCTTGCTGCTGAGCCCTTGTTTTCATTGGACTTTCCTGTATTTTTAACTTCGTATAATTTTATTCAAAAATAATAATTACGTATTTAAGTAAAAAAATTATAATTTATAAAAACCTATAGTTTAGTGGATTATAGCATTTTTGGTATGTTTTTTGCAGTTTATAATTTGAATTATCCTATTCTATTTATAATCCCTATTTTACAACATCATAGTACTTCTTTTAATAGACTAAAAAGAAAAACTTCATTATGCGCTATGGAATTAAGGGATTAACTTTTCTCCTTGTATCTTATTTTATTTTTACGGCCTCTACTTGTGTGGAGACTGTTGAACCTGGCCCTACTGCTGCGGATTTCACAAAAGAAAAACGAGAGATATTAGGTGATTTACTTAAGGAAACTATCGAACAATCATCAGAATTTGTTTTACTCAATAGACAATCTAAGCGGGATTCTGTTATTGTAAATTATTTACAAACGCTTTACGACCAAGCTACACAGGAAATTAGACCTGACCGATTGTCTACTCCTTCTAATCGTTGGAATCCTGAACGGGAATGGCAAGTTATTGTGTTGAATGATGAGAAGCGTTATGCTTTTTCTTTGCCGGGTGGATACTTTTATGTTTCTACTGGTTTTTTAAGTAGCTTGAGCAGAGGTTACGAAATATATTATATGATGGCGTTTGAAGCTATCAATATTTCTGAACGTTATTTGATTGATAATTTGATTGCGGAATATAGTGCATCTACGCTAATCGATATTATTGAGGCAGAAGAAGCATCAACTAATCCTTCTTTATCCGATATTGTAAAACTATTGATAGAGGATATAACGTTTCAAGATGATGAGATTCGGGAAATAGACCAAAAAACAGGAGAATTAATTTGTGAAACGTCTATTTTTGACCGATTTGGTATTCAACCAATTTTAGAAATTATTTCATCTGATGCTCAAGAACAATACAGAGATACTAGACCGTCTTATGCGAATCGAGTAGCATATATTAGTGAACTAGATATTGATGGATGTGGGTCTATTAAGTCTACAGGGCTTTATGAAAAAATGGTTTTAAAAAACCTACCTAAATAAAAAATAACTATCTGATTTTGATAATAGCCAGAAATAGTTTTAACTATTCAACTTGACAAGATTACAAACTAAGTTGACAACAATTTTTTTTTATAAGAAAAGAGGTATGAAATTAATTTTTCATTCCTCTTTTTATTTTAGTCCGTGCTAAAGTGTAATTTTGACAAAAAATGTAATGAAGAAAAAAGGAAAACTATACTTAATTCCTACTCCTTTAGGCGAACATGGTGAACATGTACTATCCGAATATGTCCGAGAGATTATTCATCGATTAGATATTTTTATTGCTGAAAAAGCAAAAACTGCTCGACGCTATATCAAAACGACTGAACATCCAAAACCAATTAGTGAATTAACTTTTTCAGAATTAAATAAGCGTATAGATTATATAGAATGGAGCCAGTATTTACAACCTGCTGAAGTAGGGCATGATATTGGTTTGTTATCTGAAGCAGGCTGCCCCGGTGTAGCTGACCCTGGAGCTGAAATTGTTAAATTGGCGCATCAAAAAGGAATTGAAGTAGTTCCTTTGGTTGGCGCTTCTTCTATTTTATTAGCTTTGATGGGGTCAGGCATGAATGGACAAAGTTTTGCCTTTCATGGGTATTTATCTCCTAAAAGAGAATTGGTCAATAAAGATTTAAAGCGTTTGGAGCTAGCCGCTCAAAAAGATAAACAAACCCAACTTTTTATTGAAACGCCTTATCGAAATACCCAATTGGTAGAACAAGCTTTGAAGGTACTTTCGAATAGGACTCGATTTTGTATCGCCATGGATTTAACGTTACCTAATGAGTATATAGTGACTAAAACTATTGCTGAATGGAGAAAGACTAAACTTCCCGAATTGCATAAACGACCAGCAGTCTTTCTGTTAATGTAGTCCTAAAATTAGTAACTTTTAAAATAGTACTTCGTCCAAATAGTAAATCTTAGTTAAAGTTAAGCTAAGTAAACTTTCTACTCAATTTTCTAGTTAATAGAGTTAAGAGATGTTTGTAAATTTGTGTAGAAGGTGATTTTAATTCACTAAAAAAATCCAATAATGAGTGCAGTTGCCGTTGCCAAAAAAAATTTAGCTAAAAAAGGGTTTTTAGATATTGATATTGACCCAACATTAGATTTATTTGAAGAAATTGAAAAGCTGAAGAAAGAGAAAAACGCTATTATTTTAGCGCATTATTACCAAGAGGCAGATATTCAAGATATTGCCGATTATATTGGGGATAGCTTGGGGCTTTCTCAGCAAGCAGCTTCTACAGATGCCGATATTATCGTTTTTGCAGGGGTTCACTTTATGGCGGAAACGGCAAAAATGTTGTCTCCTCATAAGACCGTCATTTTACCTGATTTGAAAGCGGGCTGTTCTTTGGCTGATTCTTGCCCACCTCATTTATTTAAGAAATTTAAGGAGAAACACCCTGACCATAAAGTAGTAAGTTATATCAACTGTACAGCGGAATTGAAAACTTTGACCGATGTTTGTTGTACTTCTACGAATGCAATGCACATTATCAATAGTTTTCCTGAAGACCAACCAATTATTTTTGCTCCTGATATTAACTTAGGTCGATGGTTGCAAAAGCAAACTGGTCGAGACAATATGATTTTATGGAATGGTAGCTGTATGGTTCATGAGATTTTCTCTCATGAGAAAATTACTAAGTTACAATTGCGTCACCCTGATGCTAAATTTATCGCTCACCCAGAATGTGAAGAACACATTTTGGATATTGCCGATTACATTGGTTCTACAAGTGGTTTACTGCGATATACTAAAGAAAATCCTGCTACGGAATTTATCGTAGCCACAGAGTCAGGTATTTTACACCAGATGATTAAGGCATCTCCACATAAAACATTCATTCCTGCGCCACCAAATAATGCTTGTGCTTGTAATGACTGTCCTCATATGAAATTAAATACTTTAGAGAAGTTATATATCAGTATGAAGTATGAAACGCCTGAAATTACTTTACCTCAATGGGTGATTGATGATGGTGTGAAAAGTATTAATCGAATGTTAGAAATTTCTGCAAAAGCTGGACTTTAACTAGCGATTTATTATTTATTTTTGTGTCTGATAAATGATAAAAAATAAGTACTGTGGTTTTCAATTGGTTTCTTTTTTCAATGGGTTGAAAACCTATGGAAAAAAGAATCAATTGAAAATCCTAAGTACAGTATTTATTTTTTGTCCATAAAAATGTTTTTATTATGGCACAAAAAATACAAACATATACTACAAAACGGTCTTTCGAAGCGCATTCGATTGACCGTTTTATATTTTCTAAAAGTATAGCCATCCCAATCGCTTTGTGGTTCAGGAGCTTACACTCCTTCATAATTTTATTGATTTTACTATTTGGAATATCCTCTTGTGGAGAACCTGAGATAAGATTAACTAGAGCTGACCGAAAAACTATTGATACTTTAGTGAATAATCAATTAGATTCGATTAGTCCAATATTGGACAGTCTATGTTTTGAAGAAACAGAAATGATTATTAAAAGAGCAGTAGATTCCATTGTAAAGGAAAGGCAAAAACAGGAGGAACGATTGAGACTGAATACGGAGGGGAACTAAAAATCTCAACTATAATTATCGGAAAACAAGATAATCCGTCTTTATACGATTAAATAATAATTTTTTTAATCCTTCCTTAACACATTTTCCTAGACTTGATTCGTCTTAAAACTAGTTTATACTATGTATCTATTATTAATTACTATAGTAATCGGCTTATTTATTGCCATGTTATTTTTGAATATTTACTTTCGAGTAAAAGTGATGAAGGTTTATAAAGTCTTGATTCAAAATCGAGTAGAATTTGGTGCGACTCATATTTTTAATGATGAAAAAATGGCCGCAGAAATTTTTCCTCGATATCCAGAACAAGTAGATAATATCAAAACTTTCGTGAACCATATTCGCTATTCTATTAAAATGGCGACCGTGTTGACTACGCTGATTACTGCTTTTGGTGCAATTTTGATGTATTATCGCCACGAGTGATTTTTTTAAAAATATACTTTACTTGATTTAATAAACCTATAAAAATAAAACCCATGAAAAAGATATTATTATTTAGTTTCTTGGCTATTTTCTTTACAAGTTGTTTTGAAATCGTAGAAGAAGTAAATATGAAAACGAATGGCGCTGGTCAAATGGTCGTCACTGTCAATATGAGTGAAAGTAAAGAGGATTTAAAAGGATATATGGATTCTGGAGAAGTAAATGGAATGAATTTACCCAATCAAAATGAGTTAAATAGTTACTTAAGTCAGATTGAAAAAACCTTAGAATCCGTGAATGGAATGTCGAATGCTTCCGCTTCCGCAGATTTTAATGAATTTATATTTACTTTTGCAGCAGATTTCACTAGCGTTAAGGCCATGAATGTGGCTGTCAATAAATTGACGAAAGAATTATCCAGAGGTATGATTGCTATTGATAATAAATACGAATATACAAATGGACAATTTACGCGCTCTTTTGGTACAATGATTAGTGCAGAAGATTATGACAAACTTCCTATGATGCAGCGATTTGTTTTAGAGTCTGCTCGGATGGTAAGTGTTTATACTTTTAGCAAATCAGTTAAAAAAATGACGAATCAAAATGCAGAATTATCTGCTGATGATAAAGTAGTGAAATTTAAAAGTACCCTTGGCGATATTGCTAAAGGAACTAAATCTGTACATAATACGATTAGTTTCTAATCTTTTTCATTTAGATTAAATATACATGTTTCTTTTATTAGCCTTTTTTGCATTATCAATTACCTTTTCCTTTTTATGTTCAATTTGGGAAGCTGTGCTGTTAAGTATTACGCCATCTTTTATTAATCGAAAAGTTCAAGAAGGTAGCCAATTAGGAGCAGACCTTGAAGTCTTTAAAGAAGATATTGACCGACCTTTATCTGCTATCTTGACACTGAATACGATAGCTCATACAGTAGGTGCAATCGGTGTTGGTGCGCAAGCTGCGAATGTCTTTGAAGGTACCCCTTATATTTTAGGAATTCCTTCCGAAACTGTTATTGCTAGTGTGATGACTTTGGCTATTTTGATTTTATCTGAAATTATACCTAAAACTATTGGTGCCAATATGTGGCAATCGTTAGCTGGTTTTACAGTGAAATCTCTAAAGTTCTTGTTATTTGTTCTAGCCCCATTTGTTTGGGTTAGTCAATTGATTACGAAAAACCTTAAAAGAGATAAAGACAAAAGTGTATTTAGTAAAGCGGATCTAGCTGCTATGACACATGCCGGTGAAGAAAGTGGTGTATTGGCTCAAAGTGAATCGACCATTATTAAAAACCTATTGGCATTTGAAGAAGTTTCTGTTCAGGATATTATGACCCCAAGAACGGTTATGGTAAAAGCAGATGAAACGACTACGTTAATGGATTTCTATAAAAGTAACCAACCATTACGTTTTTCAAGAATCCCTATTTTTCAAGAATCTTCTGATAATATTACAGGGGTTGTTTTGAAAGATGAGATTTTACAATTCTTAGTAGAGGATAAAGATAATGTAACGCTAAAGGAATTAAAACGAGATATGTTGGCTGTCAGAAATGATAAGCCACTACCAGAATTATTTGAAGTGATGACCACTCAAAGAGCGCAAATTGCCATCGTGGTAGATAGCTATGGTTCTTTAGTCGGATTGGTAACCATGGAAGATTTATTGGAAACTTTACTTGGTTTAGAAATTGTAGATGAATCCGATGGGGAAGTAGATTTACAAAAGTTAGCCCGCCAAAAATGGGAAGGCCGTGCTAAAAAACTAGGTTTGATAGAGTAAAGTAATAAAGTTATTAGAAGTTATTATCGAAGAGCAAAAGAGTTTGTACTAATCGTCAATAACTTCTAATAACTCCCAATAACTTTAAACCCTCACTGCTTCTCGCTACTTCGATATTCTCTTATACTTCTTCATAATTTTAATGGTCTTTTTTATTGGTAAGGCTTCTATTTTTTGACCATTCCCTTTCATACTTTCCGCCGCAAATAACGAATTAATAATTGCTTCTTCAGTAGCTTCAATTACTGCCATAAACAAAGGAGACATACTGCTATTTCTCAAAACTTCGCCAGACCGAAATGGTGTATCTGATTGGTATGGAATCCTTAAATCTTTAGCTGTAGAAAAAGCAATGACATAATCACCACTACCATTAGAAGCAATACCTCCTGTTTTTGCTAATCCCAACATTGCTCTTTTTGCCAAGCGTTTTAAATTTCTACTGTCCAAAGGTGCATCTGTAGCAACCACAATCATACAAGAACCATCAGGAGAATATTCTAATTGCTCTTTTAAATAAAACTTCCCTAATTCTTGTCCAATGGGAACCCCATCAATTTGCAAAACTCCACCGAAATTTGTTTGCACTAATACACCAATTGTATAACCACCTAATTTTTTAGGTAAAAGTCTAGATGCCGTGCCGATACCTCCTTTAAAACCAAAACATCGAGTACCTGTCCCAGCACCTACATTTCCTTCTTCAACTACACCACTATCCGCATTTTGTAATGCAATTGATATGTCTGATTTTTTTACATGTCTTCCTCGAATATCATTAAGATTCCCA
>CALJVJ010000086.1 GCA_937974625.1 uncultured Saprospiraceae bacterium | reverse complement strand
AATCTCCATCAGATTGTCCAAAAGGGATAGTAACAGCCCCCGTCACGTCAGAAATAGTACCCACAGGAGTATTCCCTGTAGTTACTTCACCAACTTTAATAGCTGTACCATTAGTATTAAAATATGGATTAACTGACAGGTATGCATTAATTCGGTAAGCTCCATTAGCCGTTTGAGTACCAAAATTATTTAGGTCAAAATTAAAGGTAAGCACTTCTCCCGGCGCCCCTGAAGCGGGAAAGTTTCTCAGATTAGATAAAGTTAAATCCACTTGTCCTCCACCAGTAGCACCTCCAGAGACTTGCACATCCTCGCTAGTACTACAAATGGATTGCCAAGCAGCAGTATACATTTGGATGTTCACATGATACAAACCTTGTCCTAAATTAGGAATCGTTTGTTGGCTTCCACAGTCCCCTCCTTGGCAGCGAAATATTCGATTCCAAGTAGCATCATAGACATCCACAATTTCTATTGGTGCAGTTAATCCTTGAATACTAATTTGGTTATTGCTACCAGTAATATTTAAATCATTGCAGCTTTGCGCATTGAGGGAATTATTATTAAAAATGAAAGAGAGAAACAGCATAGGCATAAGCTTCCAAAAGCTCCTTGTTCTTTTTGATAGATGTGTCAGTTTCATGTTTTTGAATTTATAGGAAAGATTAAATTCCTAAACTAGTATTTCCATACAGCTGCTAAGAAAATCCATTTTCCTAATTTTGTAATAAATAGATTCATTAAAAGAAAAGAGGGGGGATAGCTATAAATCTTCAGGTTATTATTTTTGTAAACCAGAACATTAACTACTTTACAAAAGTGCCTGTAATAGCTTGTTTTTACTAGGATTTTTCGCTCATTAGACAGGAGATTTCTCGCTTTTTGTAGGACTTTTCTCGCATATAAAAAAATACCTCTAAACTTTCTTAAGGCTTAGAGGTATTTCCTTCGATAAAGGAATAAATAGATTATTAATAAAGCCGCTTAACTAAAAACTTCTCACTTCGTAATTGTTTGCCTTTCATTTTTACATGAACAAAATAAAAGCCATTGGTATAATTCTGTAAAGGAATTTTTAAGGCTGCTTTAGGCAATTCAGCTATTTCTTGAGTAGTTACAATTTGTCCATACATATTGCTAATGGAAATATTAGCAGCCTCCCCTGCATATTCCTCTAATTCCATTGAAATGGCATCTTGGGTTGGGTTAGGGAATATAGAGAAGGTTTCTAAATTAGCAGGTGCCGCTCTTGACCCTGCTCCTAAATTGACTTCTTTTTCGCAAAGGAAATTAAAGTTGCTATCATAAGTTCTTACTAAATAATCACCACTTCCTAAATTATTAGCAGTTTGGCTACTTCCACAATTATAAGAACAGCTAAATACTTCATTCCAACCATTATTTAAATCATGGATTTTAAAGAAATAATTTTCACCACTTTGGCCCTCCATTTCTATCGTACTTCCACCATAGGTAATCGTAACTTCTCCGCATTGAACAGTAGTATTGCCGCCACCACCGTCATTGGGTAATACATTTATAGCGAAAGTACAGCCAATTGTATTTTGGCAAGTAGCGGGAGAGCCACTATCAAAGATGGTGTAAGTTAATTCAGTTCTTCCAATAGGAAATAAATCGCCTTTTGAAAAAGGACTACGCAATTCTGGTTCACCTGGTAGACAGGCATTAACAATAACCTGCGGGTCGTCCCATGTAACATTCGCCCCAGCTTCGGAGGTAGCTTGAACCACTATATCTGATGGGCAAATAAGTCCACTACCAGTTGGAGAATCACAGGCATCTCCAATACCATCGCCATCTGCATCCGCTTGAGTTGGATTGATTTGAAAACGGCAGTTGTCTACATCATCACAAATGCCATCACCATCTGAATCACCAAAAACATCGCAATTACTTCCACCACCACCAAAAGAAATTTCTTGCTCACAAACTATTGACCATGAGGAATTATAGACTCTAATTAAATAGCGACCATTTTGTAAAGTTCTTGAAAATCTATTTCCGCAATTATAAGTACAAGCAGAAACTTCTCTCCAACCATCTTCTAAATCATGGATTTTGAAAAAATAATCATTATTGGCCTGACCTGTTATAACTACATTGTTATTATCATCCGTTTTAATTGTGATTTCTCCACATTGAATAGTGTTACCACCACCGTCACCGTCTCGAACAATATCCATTGTTGCTACACTAACTTCCACATTATTATTTTCATTGGATTCGGGAACATCATTATCCTCGTCTGCTACAACAATCAAAAAATATTTACCAGGCTCCACAGAAGCATCAATGTTAATAGCCCCTACAATACCACCTGTATTTCCAGAAGGGGTATTTCCTGTAACAATTTGGCCAACAAATTTATCAACATTTCTTTCTAAAGTTCTATTTGTTGATAGATAATGCGTAATCCGATAAGGGCCTACAGCGGGTGTAAAAGACCTATTTTCTAAGTCAAATTCAAAGGTTTGTACGCTACCTATTTCTGCAACGGAAGCAAATCTTATAATATCAAGAATCAAAAGGTCTGCCTGACCTCCACCTCCACCGTCGCCTGTAACATTGACATCTACCGTTCGGTTACAAATAGATTGCCATTGTGCATTATACATTTGCAAATTGACGTGGTAAACCCCTGCATTCAAACTGGGAATCGTTTGCTGAGTGCCGCAATCACCGCCATCACAGTGAAAAACGCTTTGCCAATTAGCATTATAGACATCTAGGATTTCAATAGGGGCAGATAAGCCTGTTATTTTTAATTGTCCATTACTTCCATCGAATTGGACATTATTACATTGCGCAAAGAGCACATTTGATTGAAGGCTCGAGACTAAAAAGAAAATTACAGAAAAGCCTTGTAAACATTTCTTAATTAATGAGGGTAAAAGTGTTTTGTTCATAACTTTGTTTTTACAACTAAGGATGAAGAAAATCAGGTATAGCTTTGACACTATAAGTAAGAGATTCTCAATCCTCCTTATGAAGTAGGTTAATAAATGATAAAATTTGAGTGGAGTTATGGGTTGCGTATTTAGTGCTACAATTACCAATCACAATGTAGCATAAGTAGTCTTTATGGCATGTTAAAATTTCGCAGTCACACCATTATTAAAAAAGGGGGGAGTAGCCAAAATGAAATAATTAATAAACTGTTATTAGTTATTTTTTATCTCCTTATCAGACTTAGTCTAAAGTCTAAACAAAGGTGTTGTAAATCAATGTTTTAGACTAGGACTTTTCGCTCATTCACTAGGACTTTTCTCGCATTTACTAGGACTTTTCTCGCATTTCCCCTTAAAATATTGACAAAAAGAACAAATACAGCAATTAGTTTTTCAATTGATTATTTTTTCAATAGGTTTTCATCCCATTAAAAAAAGAAACCATTTGAAAAACGCAGTATTTATCTTTTTGTCGTTTCTAATCATTGGTTTTCTCTAAATTCCGAAGGTTTCTGATTAAAGACTTTTGTGAAGGTTCTAGTGAAGTAAGAAGGGTCATTAAACCCTGCTTGGTAGGCGACTTGTGAAATACTTAATTCAGGATTGGCCAATAATTCTTTAGCTTTATTTAAGCGATATAAGCGAAGTATTTGGATAGGCGACTTACCAGTTACTGCGGATACTTTTCTATGGAGCTGAGAGCTACTGAGATGTACTTCTTCCGCAATAAGGGTAACAGAATAATCTGGATTGCCACTATTTTTTTCAATTAAAGCAATTACCTTTTTTATAAAAGCATCTTCCATCGCCAAATCAAGGCTAGCGACCTTTTCTGGTTTGGAAGGTAGATTGGGCTTGGCATATCGCTGATGTAATTCTTCTCTAGATTGCATTAGATTCGTCACCCATAGTTGCAATTCGGCATGGCTAAAAGGTTTAGTTAAGTAGGCATCCGCTCCTTTTTTCAAGCCACTAATTTTATCTGTATTGGTCGCTCTAGCAGTCAATAAGATAATAGGGATATGTGAAGTTCGCTCGTCATCTTTTAAGATTTCGCATAATTCGAAGCCATTTTTTTGCGGCATCATGACGTCACTTATGATGAGGTCAGGAATCAACTCCAATGCTTTGTCGATGCCTTGTTGCCCATTCTTTGCAAATTGGATGGCATATCTATTCAAAAAGGAAGCGATAAAATGAGCTACTTCTTCATTATCCTCCACAATTAATATCAGCCTTTTGTCTAGTGGAGCAGGTTGGCCACTATGTGACATATCTGAAGCGGGGGAAGGAATAGGCAATAAATCATTATTCAGAATATCAGATTGTAAGAAATTTTCCGCAGCACTTGCGCTATTGGTAATGGGTAAAAATATATCAAATTCACTGCCGACATTAGGAATACTATTGACCGTTACCTTACCACTCATCAATTCGGTAAATTCTTTGACGAGTGCTAGCCCAATACCTGTACCAGATTCATTATTCCTAGCTTCGACTTGGTGAAAACGGTCAAAAACATAAGGCAAATCAGCTTCAGGAATGCCGATACCGGTATCCTTTATTTTAATTGTCAAAAAAGAAGGCGTATCGGTATCATTACCTTTAATTCGATTAACCGTTAAATAAATAGTACCATCAGCAGGCGTGTATTTTATGGCGTTGATAACTAAGTTAGAAATAATCTCATAAACTCGATTCGGGTCATAATCCATAATGATAGGCTCGTTCGGAACGTCTATGACTAAATCAATATCTTTGGACGCGGCAAAAGAGTGAAAATTATCATGAACATATCGAAATAGCGGCAAAATATCACTTTGAATTAGCTGTAGTCCTAAATGACCTACTTCCAACTTTCTTAAATCTAATAGCTGATTCACCAATCGTAAAGATTGCTCTCCATTTCTTTCAATAGTTTTTAATTTTGCAGCAACTTCTTCCTTTAAATCATCCGATTCAATTACTTGTTTTGACAAACCAATAATCAAAGTCAAAGGCGTTCTAAATTCATGGGTAATATTGCTATACAATCGAGTTTTTAAAGCATCAATTTCTTTGAGCTGAGCGCCTTCTTGTTGAATCAGTTGTCGATTTAATTGAAATTTATAAAGGGCATAAAGCAAAGCTACGCCAAAGAGTATTCCGATTAATCTAGCCCACCAAGTTTGCCACCAAGGAGGGGATACTGTCAATTTTATAGATTTACCTTTTTTATTCCAATACCCATCGCTATTCGTTCCTCTTACTTTAAAAACATAATCGCCTGGCGGGACATTTACATAATTAGCTGTTTTTTCACTCCCCGCTTTTCGCCAAATTTGGTCATAATTTTCAAGTTGGTATTCTAAATAAATATCATCAGGATTTTTATAATCAATACAATTAATTCCAAAAGAAAAAGTATTCTGTCGATAGGATAAGTCTAATTGTTCCTTTTCCCAAATAGGCGTCTCCACCAAAGCATCGGCTCCTGGTAAAATTGGTTGGTTATTAATTTGCAGTGCGGTAACTTGAATTTTAGGTTGGTGAAAAAACTCTTTCCTTGTCAATTCCAATGGGTCAAAAATATGAAATCCGCCATCTCCACCAAAAATGGCTTGCCCCGTAGCTGTCAAGAAAGCCACTCCGAAGCCAAAATTAGGAATCTGAATACCATCCGCTTCGTCATAAACCACAAAAGAGTTAGCACTAGGGTCAAACTTCATGATGGTTTTCTCCGTGCTCATCCAAATTTTATCTGTATGGTCAATCACTAAAGCCCGAATTTCATCCGTGGGAATTAAGGAGTTAGCCTGCTTAAAAACGGTCGTTTCTTTAGTTGTCGGATTTAGTTTTCGAATACCATCCACGGTAGTTGGATACCAAATATTTCCTTCCTTATCCTCAGCAATAGAAGGCACAAAGCCATATTGCTTATCATCTGCAACAAAATGCTCAAAAGTTTTAGTTGTTCGATTAAGTTTATCTATAAAAAGGGGAAATACGACATTATTGGATTTCTGACCACCAGCAATCCAAATATTACCTTTTCTATCTTCAAAAATATGCGACACATAATTCCCACCGATACTAGTCGTAATAGACTTATCATGTTTAAAATTAGAGATTGTTCCTTTTTGGCTATCTACAAAAAAGAGGCCTCCGCCCCATGTGGCAATCCAGAAATCATGATTTAAGTCCTCTTGAATAATCCAGATAGTGTGGGCTTTTAAATCATTTTTTTCTTCCTCTACAGGAATTTCTACTTTCACTTGACTAGTCTGCGCATCAATTAACTGAATCCCTTTTGGTATAAATTGCAATAGAATATCGCCACACTGTTTAATATCTTTAGGGACATTCACCCGTTCTATCTCTTCAATATTGTGGATATTTAATCCTTCTTTTTCATCTACTCCGTAGGAGAGGTCGTTAAACTTGATAAGGTTGCGTCCATCTAAGAATCCTAGCCAAATATTTCCTTTATTGTCTTCCGTTAAGTAACTAACTTGGCGATTATTTTCTATTTTATAAAAAGGAAAATGACTCGTTTTAAAATTGACTTTATAGGTTTTACCACCACCATTCCCTCCAGTGCAAATAAATATAGATTGGTCATCGGTTTGCAAAATATCCCAAATATAATTGGTCGTTAATCCTTCTTGATAAGGGGCATTTTGTTCAATATGTGTCTGTCTTTTTAAAACGGGATTATATACATTTAGTCCACCATAAAATGCACCAATCCATAGATTTTTCTCTCTATCTTCATGAATAAATCCTACTTGAGAATAATTGACGTCTACCGTTTTATCTAAAGTCAAAAAAGGGCGACTAAGTTGGTCAGGATTATTAGCTTGATATGGGTAACGAGTAAATTCACCCGTTGCTTTATTTAAAGTTTGCAATCCATCGCCCATTGTACCTACCCAAAAGTTACCTCTCGAGTCTTCAAAAATGGCCCCTACTCTATTATCACTCAAGCTTTTAGGATTATTTGGGTCATTTAAGTAGGAAGTTATATTGTCGGTAGTAGGGTCTAATTTAAATAAACCGCCTTTGGCTGGATTATATTCCCAAGGCAATCCTGTACCTATCCAAATAGCCCCTTCCTTATCTTCAAATAAAACTCGAACTCTACCATCTAAAAAGTTATTAGAGCTTTCAGATTCACCTATATAATGCGTAAATTGTTCGGTATTCGGATTTAATTTAGTAACTCCTGTATTGGTGCCCATCCAAATATTTCCATTCTGGTCTTCGATAATAGTATTGATGATTCCATCAATTAAACCATTAGGATGGTTTTGTCGAGAGGTGTATCTGAAAAATTCATGTTTATTCGGATTAAATTTAGTCAAACCTTTTCCAAGAGCGCCTATCCAAATATTACCTTTCTTATCAATAATCATGGACTCTACATAATTATCAATTAGCGAATTACTGTCTAACGGGTTATGCTGATATCTAATGAAATCTCGTCCATCATAACGCGTCAGTCCATTAACCGTTCCGAACCAAACGAAGCCATATTCATCTTGAACCATGCAATTAACGGTATTACCTTGTAATCCTCCGGGTAAGTCAATTTGTTCAAATTCAAAAAAAGGTGCAGGGGCTTGTTTTTGAGCACTGAGCTCAGGTAAGCATAATAGCATAAAATAAAGCAAGAATGCTATTATCCATTTAGGCATGATAGTATTTGATGTTAGTTCTCTCAAGTAGTTGTATTTGCTTAGCAATTTAAGCAAAAATAGGGAAAAATGATTTCTTCTTACTAAGAGAAAAAAAAGAATTGCCGAATAGATAAAATAGCTAAAAATTAAGAAGTACTAATCAGTGCAGCAAAAGTTCATTCGACAGACCATTCGAATCTTAAAAAAAAGAATTCCAAACATAAGAAATCCCGAATTTTCTTACCGAAAATTCGGGATATTTTAAAGTGCAGTCGCAATACCTAAAGACATTAAGCTATTATAATCACCTTCCTAATCATTGTCTCCACAAGGGCCACAAGTGCCCCCTAATGCTTTATAAGTAGCCCAATCTCTAGCAAAAATCTCTAAATTAAATTTGAGCTGACTACTAGAACCAAATGGTCGATGACAAATAACCATTCTACCTGAGTTATTAACAGTACAGCCGTCACAAACCCCATTTCCAGAAGCTGGCACACAAGCATCAGTGTCATCAGCATCATATTTAGGGTCATTGGTAGGCACATTTGTATAGAATCCATCATGGTCATTATCAGTACCAATACAAGCTGCAGCCTGCGTATTAGGATTACATGCATTTCTTGGGTCAGAAATACCTTTTTCATCTATATCGGTAACACCATCATTATCTGTATCACTTTCTTGATTAAATTTATCAGAATCGTGTAAATCCGTCACGCCATCATTATCATCATCCCAGTCAAAAAGATTAATCCAGCCATCCCCATCAAAATCACAATGCAAGCCAATTGCCAAAGGACTACATGCAGACCGAGGATTACTTTCATTTCCATTGACTCCACCATCTTTATTGGTATCTTCTTCTCCGTCCGACAAACCATCCCCATCGGTGTCTGGATTATTTGGGTCAGTGTCAACACCTTCATTATAAACACCATCTCCACCAACTTCAATGTGGTCATAAATACCATCTCCATCCGTATCTGTGATACTAGCCCCAGTTTCTCCTGTACCACTTTGTCCATCCGCTCCACAAAGCCCAACACTTAATTCCAATTCTAAGAACGGCCGTTTGCTTTCTTCAGGATGCTCACTAGAGGCAAATTTTATCAAGCCAAAATCAGAGTTATTGCTTGCTTTAATCAATAATCCATAATTCTCATTAGGATTCGTAATCCAATATTCAATTAAGTTATTCGGTAAATCTATTTCTATCCAACCTTCATTGGTAACTGCTTGGCTTCCATAAACATTAGGATAAAAATCTCCTCCTACAGCCGCCCAACTCGTGTTATTTTTTCGATACTGCCAATTGGGCTTACCATAATAATTTTTCTTCGTTCCTTCTTCCCAATACTTAGATACTTTATAGGCTTCTAGAATTACGCCATCTGTTTGCTTATTAGTGACAAATAGTTTCAATTTAGCACCTTGTAAAATAGCTAAATTAATAGTGCTTACATCGAATTGAATCAAAATATTTCTACCATCCCCACCACTTTCTTCTATCTCTAATTTATCCTGAATACCATGATTTTTAGATGGATTTTTTTCCTCTAAATAGGTATCCTTATTTGTAAGAATAGTGCTTAAGAAAGTAGTAGAAGTACCAGTAGAAGGTACACATTCATTAGCATCATCTGGGTCAAATTCGGTATGACCAGCAGGATAATTGCCAAAGAAACCATCATTGTCTTCATCAATTCCAATACAAAGACTATCTATGACGACAGGGTCGCAAGCATTCAAGGGGTCAGAAGTTCCATTTTCAGCAGCGTCAGATAATCCATCAAAATCAGTATCACTTTCTGGATTAAAAGCATCTATGTCTTCCACATCTGCCACACCATCTCCATCATCATCTAAATCATCTTGGTTATTTAGCCCATCTCCGTCAAAATCGCAAATATGAATGGTATTGACAGGACTACAGAATAACAATGGATTACTCTCTCCTGTATCCATAATACCATTGCCATTCCAATCTTCTTCACCATCCATAATACCGTCAGCATCGGTATCAGGGTTTAAAGGGTTGGTATCTTCACCGGCATTATACTCACCATCTCCTCCTGTTTCAACTATATCTGTAATACCATCATTATCGCTATCAGAATTAGGGTTTTGTGGGTCATCATCTTGAGGTTCCATCACTCCGTCACCATCTTCATCATAATTACATGGGCCACATACGTCACCATGTCCTTTGTGTGCTAAATAGGCTTCTAACAGAACTTTCTTGGTCCGTCGATTTGCGTAATTATCATCAGGAATATGGCAAACAACGACCTTTCCGTCCGCATCAGTATCCAAACAATCACAGTTTCCATTATTGGTATCAGGGAAACAAGCTTCATTGTCTAACTCATCAAAAAGCGGGTCTGTAATAGGATAATTACCAAAGAACCCATCGCCATCTTCATCCACAGGAATACATACACCTGCAACAGGGCTAGGGTCACAAGGGTTTAATGGGTCAGAATTTCCAGAAGTTTCTGTAAAGTCATCAACACCATCTCCGTCCGAATCACTATGTTTATCAAAAACAGCTACATCTAAAGAATCTAAAACACCATCATTGTCTTTATCCGTATCAATACTGTTTACCAAACCATCACTGTCAAAATCACAGGCATCTTGAGTATAATCACTAGCGCATTCATCCACTTCTGTCCATTCAGGTTCTACGATAACAGAATCTGATTCAATACCTGTTTCTACCACAAAGTTGGAAATATTGGTTCCATTTTCAGGGTGTACTAAAACAGTATGATATAATAAAGGAGAACGGTCGTTACCTGGACCTTGATAAATAATATCTCCATCAAGATTAAAGTCTCGTTGCGTATAGCCTGTACTAATAAAGTTAGTCAAGTAGCGCTGATTTCCTTCATCTAATAAAATATGTGTGAACATATAGAACACATCATTCTGAGGTCCTTGGAAAATAATCTTATCATCAGAATTAATATCCCCAGACCACATGGCTCTTTTTCCACCAAATTCGATACCAGGAACATCTCCCATCACAGGGGTAAAAGGATTAGTAAAATCAACAAGCGGAGTAACTGCTGGTCCCATTTTTACGGGGTACAAGCTATACATAGCTAAGTGATTACGATGTTTGATAGAAACATAGTAATTATCTGTTGGAACATTCTCAAAAATCAAAATACTATCTCCATCTGTATCTATCACTTCACCTGTTCGTAAGATAAGGGCAGATTGGGTGGATACTACTATACTTGGGTCTGTTCCATCTCTCAATTCTATCATTACCCAATCAACGACAGCTTCATTGCCTTCAATATCTAATATATCTTGGTCAACAATTTCTCTACCACCAGAGCCATAATGACGGTAACCTTCTAAATCCGTATAAGGCTCTTCTAAGGGTAGGAATTCACGTTTTCTTAAATCATCTCTCATTAATCCTATGTCACTACTAATTGCAGCACCTTGTAAAAATGCGTGTACCCTAACAGTGACACCAGAACAGGTAACTAATTGGTTCAGTTCTGTTTTATTCCCACAGGCATCAACTGCAGAATAATTTCTTTCAATATATTTAGCAGCGCCATCGTAGGTAGTCGCTTCATTAAAGACAATTGATACATTATTATCACAGTTATCAATCGCCACGATGTCTACTCCTAGGACTAAGCTATCATCTTCATTTAAGCATGCAGGAGAAATATCTAAAGG
>CALJVJ010000085.1 GCA_937974625.1 uncultured Saprospiraceae bacterium | reverse complement strand
TGCTTAATAAAAAATTTAATAGCCGTTGTCTTTTTAGAAATGAAAAATAAAAAGACAACGGCCTTATCCTATGAAACGTAAACGCTTATTTCACCATCACCACTTTCTCCATCATTACGTTGATTACTGGTCTATCTTTAGTAGCAGGTTCTTGGCTAGTGGGCAATGCCATAATCATGTCCAATACCTCCATTCCATCTACGATTTCTCCAAAAACGGTATAATCTCCATCCAAAAATGGGTATCCGCCACGAACTTTATACCAAGCTCTCTGAAAATAGCTAAATTTTCTAGTCTCCGTTACATGGGAATCAATTTGCTGGTCATTTTGCACCCAACCCTGGGTTACAAAAAATTGACAGGCGCTAGATTGTCGCTGTGGATTACTAGCATCCGGTAATCTTGCCGCTGACAATGCTCCTTTTTTATGAAAATGATTGGGTTTAATCTCAGCAGGAATATACCCACATCCATCTACACCTAGTGGTTTTGTCAAAGGTGCACCTTTTGAATTAGGGTCCCCTCCTTGCATCATAAAAAATGGAATGGTGCGGTGGAATAAGAGTCCATCATAAAAACCTTCCTCCACTCGTCTGATAAAATTATCCCGGTGAAGTGGCGTGTCATTGTACAATTTGAAGGTCATGTCCCCAAAAATTGTGGAAATTTTCACTTGTCTCTCTTCTTGCGCAACTGCATCAGTGCTATTGAAGGCAGTCGCCAATAGCAAAATCATCAAAAAGGAAAAGTATTTACTCATCTTTTAAATAAAATTAAGTTAAAAAAAGCTTAGCATCCTAGACTTGAGACCTAAGTCTCAGAAATTGTCACTATTTCTATAGATTCAATATCGACTTATGCTCGTCTTGTAGCAAAGCGTATAAAAATCAATAAAATTCTACGTCAAAATTATGATGGGTAAAACGGGTATAGGCTAATATGCTCGGTGTGGTTGGTAGCGCAAAATTATTAAATTCCAAAGAAAAAAACCAATAGACTGGAAGGCTATAATATAAATTTATTTTTTTAAAATATAAATCTGATGATTTTCAATTGTTTAGCTATTTATAGATAGTCAGGATGAAGATGAAGATTAACATTCATGAATATATTAATATTATTTTACCATGTATAAATCTCGTGCTATACTTAAATCCAAAGGGAAATAAAATCTGTGGGGAAAACCTTTTTTGCCCCACGGATTTTATTTCCCCACGGATTAGACTTTAAAATATTTTTTAAGTATCGCTTTTTTAGCTGGTTATCTTTATAGATAACCAGCTAAAGAATTGATTGTATTATTACACTATTAAATTCGTGTTTTAAGTTATTTTTAATTAGCGCTCAAAAAAAAGCACACGTACATATCCCAACAGGCACAAGACCTAGACTAAGTCTAAAATGAACGACCTATAAAAATCTTATCATCTTGTGTCATTTTAAATTCAATATATTCCCCATTTGATAGCAAGTCCGACACCGTGCCTCATAACTATCTTTTTCTCCTAAGACCACTTGTCCCTCTTCTGCCGCTAATCTATACGAATGCGTAGCCAAATTGCCACAATGCTGGCAAATCGCATGTACTTTGGTAATATATTCTGCGACAGCTAACAAATTGGGCATCGGGCCAAAAGGTTTCCCTTTATAATCCATATCTAGTCCAGCAACAATTACTCGGATGCCTTTCAATGCTAAAGTTTGACAAACATCGGTCAACTCATTATCAAAAAATTGAGCTTCGTCTACTCCAACTACATTTACAGCGCCAATCAATTCCAACATTTTAGCAGCGTTTGAAATCGGCGTAGACAAGATAGAATTGGAATCGTGGGACACCACCGATACATCATCGTAGCGTGTATCAATTTTTGGCTTAAAAATCTCTACTTTTTGGTTGGCAATTTTTGCTCTTTTTAAACGACGAATTAATTCCTCCGTTTTCCCTGAAAACATGGAGCCACAAATGACTTCTATCCAACCGCTGCGTTGTCCTTTAAAATGAGGTTCTAAAAACATGTATGATTAATAGTGTTTATCTAAAATAAATCGTGTGAAAAGTACTGCGAGTACTCGGAGTACTTGCAGTACTTTTCATTTTCGAATAATATCTAATGACTATTTTTAAAAATACAAATAACTACGTTTTTTTCACAATAGACCAATACATCGACAAAAATTTCGTTTTGAATTATTTAAATTGCTAGTTCGAGCCAAATTAATAGAAATAGTGAGCTGATTTTTAAGACATCTTTCCCACTTTTTTTATAAGTTTGACCACAATAAGGGGCGAAAGAAAAATAAAGTGTACAACTTGCAATTGTTTTAGTTCTCTAAAATGTTGACTGCAAGAAAACTTTTGGAGGACTAAAACAATTGCTCAAAAAAGTTTTACACTTTATTTTTGCCCCACTACTAAGTTACAAAACCACTATACAACTAAAAAAATGAACCTAGCTAAAGCTAAAATTTTATTAGATAAGATAAACCGCTTGTATAAAAGTATGAGTTTGGATGAGGAGAATGTCGCTGCCATCGAAAAGGATTTGATGCGCGATTATGTTAAGCAATTATACGAAACTTTTTTGCAAGAAGAAGGGCGTTCTATAGCCGTAACGCCAAAGAGAAAAACTGCGCCAAGAGCGACTTATACACCTCCTCCCGTCGCTAAAAAGAAAGTAGCAGTGGTGGCACCACCGCCGCCGCCGCCGGTGGTCGAAACGATACCCGTGGTAAAAACACCTCCTCCTCCTCCACCTCCTGTGGTTGAAGAAATACCTGTGGCGAGTCCTCCTCCTCCACCGCCTGTGGTTCAGGCAAAACCAGTTATAGCAGTCCCTCCTTCTAGACCTAAAAAAACAGCTTCCACTTATGCGGTGGACCCAGAACATGCTGATTTATTTGATGTCAATATGGACTCCAAGGAATTGTCTGAGAAATTAGGTCAAACCAAAATTGGAGACCTCAATAATGCTATGGGACTAAACGAGCGTATTTTTACAGTCAATGAATTGTTCGGTGCAGATAATTCCCTTTACCGAAATACCATCAGTGATTTAAATGCCCTTAATTCATTTGAGGAAGCTAAGGCTTATTTGTCTGCTAATGTTGCTGAAAGATTTAATTGGACACAAAAAAGTAAACGGAATAAAGCAAAGATTTTCATTAAGTTGGTCAGAAGAAGGTATTTGTAATAAATAGGAGGCTTTTACACAATCCACACAAATAAGGAACATTTGGCAAAGAAGAAGAAAAAGAAATACTACGTTGTCTGGGAAGGAATTGAACCGGGAGTCTATGAAAATTGGAATGATTGCAAAAAGCAAATTCAAGGATACCCCAATGCTCGATACAAATCCTTCCCCACAGAAATAGAAGCAACGGAAGCTTATTATGACGGAAAGGCAGCTGACTTCATTGCTACGAATAAAAAGAAGGGTAAACCCACCTACTCTGCCGCAGCAAAAAAAGATATTGTTTGGGAAAGTATTAGTGTTGATGCTGCCTGTGCAGGTAATCCTGGTGTGATGGAATACCAAGGGGTGGATACCAAAACAGGTTTTCAATATTTTCATCAAAAATTCAACCTCGGCACCAATAATATTGGCGAGTTTTTAGCACTCGTTCATTGTATTGCTATGCTACAACGAGAAAATCGACCTGATGTCCCTATTTACACCGACTCTAAAATTGCCATGGGGTGGATTAAAGCTAAAAAATGCCGCACCAAACTCGTTAAAAATATAAAAACCGCCGCTCTTTTTGAAGTCGTTCGAAGAGCGGAAGTTTGGTTGAATAATAATTCCTTTACCAATCCTATTTTGAAATGGGAAACAAAATCATGGGGAGAGATTCCCGCAGATTTCGGAAGAAAGTAAATTTCAATTTATTCCCTACTTTAGATTAAGCTTTTATCAATTTTTTCACGACTATTCCTTGGTCGCTAAAAATGTGTACTAAATAAATTCCCTTGGTCAATATTGAAATATCCAAGGTCTTATTGCTTCCTTTATTTTCCATCATTTTTTGACCTGTAAGACTATAAATTTGAATGCGCTGCACCTCCTTTGCCGTTTGAATATGCACAACTTGTTTTACAGGATTTGGAAAAATGTCAAATTGGGTATTCAAAGCCAAATTATTAATACGAACTGTACCACAATTATTACTAAAACTTGTAGTCGCATCTATATTGCTCCAGTTTGTAGTACTCCAACCTTCCTCATCTACTTCCACACACAAAAGATTGGGATTTTCCGATGCGTCGAAATAAGAAAAATTTGTATTATTTCCATTTTTCACATTTAACCTAGTCAGTTGATTATAGCTACCAATAAAATTAGTTAAAGCGGTATTCCCACTTAAGTCCAAATTTGTTAGTTGATTATAATAACAATCCAATGTCGCCAATGCAGTATTAGCCTTTAAATCTAGTTCGGTGAGTTCATTATTATTACAATACAAACGCTTCAATTCTATAAGGGGAGATACGTCAAGGTTGGTCAACAGATTATTTGCACATCCTAAAGAGGTTAATGCCGTATTCTCACTTACATCTAAGCTAGTCAGTTCGTTCCGACTACAAGATAAGTTGGTTAAAGCCGTATTGGCACTTACATCAAGACTGGTTAGTTGATTCTTAAAGCAAGAAAATTCTACTAAATTGACATTCTTTGCTATGCTAAGATTTGTGAGTTGATTTTCGCCACAATTAAGTTTGGTTAATAGTGTATTGGCACTTACATCCAAAGTTGCAATTTGATTATCTTGGCATTCTAGTACCGTTATTGCCGTATTCGTCCCTAATTCAAGGCTGGTGAGCTGATTCTCTTTACAATAAAGTTCTTTTAAGGCAGTGTTCTGACTTAAATCTAGGCTACTAAGTTGGGTGTTGATACAATTCAGCCCTTCCAAATTTATGTTGGCACTTAAATCCAAAGTTTTCAATTCATTGTGAAAACAGGATAACTCAACCAAAGCCGTATTTTTACTTACATCTAAGCTAGTAAGGTCATTAAAGCCACAATATAATTCCGTCATTGCGGTGAAAGCTTCAATACCTGTTAAGTCCGCAATCTCTTTATACTTACAATCTACTCGTCCAGTAAATGCTGCTGCTTCTGCTACACTTATTTCTGTATCTCCATCTGTATTGATAGCACTCTTACTTAGCAAGTAAGCTTTAAAATTAGCATCTGGAATATCCACGTTTTGTGCCGCAGCTATAAACCCGAAAAAGCATATCGTTATAATTGATAGTGTTAATTTTTTCATGATATAAATCCGTTTGAACGTTAAGTACAATCTTTAAAAAGTAACGAGTAAAGCATAATTCCCTCATTAAAAACCTGATATTTTGACCTAAGGCATCTTTCGCAAACAATTCAGTAATTGAACCTCCTGCCGCTTAAAATGCCTAGTCTCATAACAAAATCCCCTGCTCCAAATAAGGTACTATTCATCCTTTCCTCGTTACTAGTCATTTAAAATAGTTTTGATTTTTTGAGGTAAGCGATTATCGCTTTCTACCTCTTAGTACCCCATTACAGCCATCTTCATCTGTTGAAGTAATTTCTAATATATTTCCGTTTAAACTATATTCAGCAGTTTCACAATCATCTAGTTCTGTACATATAGATAATACATTTCCATCTGCGGTATAAGCACTTTCTACCTTCTCTCCGTCTAATTCTCCATCTACCGTCAATTTTAAATCTATGGTAAAAAGGTCAGTAGTTAAACTAAGCGTTCCTCCTAAACAGAATTCGTATTCGCCAATTTTTGAACAACTTTCTTTATCTGTATCTAAAGTAATATTCTCCCCTCCACAATTGTTAGTGGAGTAGTAAATGATATCATACACCCCTTCAAGTGTTGGTGCAGCTTCTTCTTTGCCACAAGAAGTGATTAATAGTAGGCTAGCAAAACAGGATAGTAATAAAAGTAATTTTCTCAAATTAATAGGTTTTGGAGTGATTAAATAATGTTTATAATCTTGGGTGGTTTCTTATTTGCTTATAGTTGATTAATGGCAGCAATAATTCCTTCGTGAAGGATTGGCTTTAGTTTCTCTGCTAGCTTCTCCATATCTGTGCTATTAAATTTGCTGAAGCCATCTTCAAAATCTCGCTTTTTTATAATCGTTTCGGGTTGGTATTTCTCTTCAATTTTCTTCACTGTTTCTCTATTCGCATTAAAGACTTTTACGGTACATTTTATCCGTGGAGCGACTTCATATGGCGTGGCACCTAAAATATCATGGTCTACACTTATCGTAAATGAAAAATAATGGTCTGATTGATAGCCTCGCTTTTTTAGTTTTTTAATAGCTGATTTTGGTATCAATACTAAGGGTAAGCCTTGTGCGTAAGTAAGGTATTCTTTCAGTGCATTTTTTTCTTCGAGTCGAATACCTTTTTGTGTTTCAAGTTCTGTGTAAAGGGTGTTTACTGTGTATTCTTCCAATAATGCTTTGAGGTACTTTTGGCTTTCTTGGAAAGCTTCTTTCTGACTAGCATAGCTTGCTTTCTTACCATCTAATTGATTGACAACTAAGCTACTAGTGCTAAATAATAAATTTAAAAAGGTATTTTTGCTTTCTGCTAATTCTTGTGCAGATAAACATAGATTGGATAATAGAAATAGAGCAATAAATAGTTTTCTCATGCCTTTGTTTATGTTTAAATAATATTCAAAGACAAGTTCACGATTTAATACGCAAAGCACATCACCCGATTGGGTGAAACTAAAATGAGTCTAATCAATTGACGAATAATAGCATATGACTATTTTATCCAACCTTGCACTTTTACAATCACTTCTGACCGATTGCGCACATCCATTTTTAGGTATAAACTTTTAAGGTGAGTTTTGACCGTATTGACAGAAATAAACAGGGCTTTACCTATTTCTTTGTTGGTGAGTCCTCGGCATAATTGCTGTAACAATTCTAATTCTCTTTCTGTCAAAGGCTCTATAAATTGTTGGTTAAATGCTACCAATTGATGCCAATATGCATGGGTTACTTGATAATAAGTATGCCGAGCTATTTCGATGGCGGCTTTGATTCTGTATTGGTCAAAAGGTTTTAATATAAAACCAGCAGGTAAGGTTTCTCTTAATTCTTTTAATAATAAATCATCGGAATAAGCTGTCAAAAAAATAAATGGGATGAGGTACTCTTGGTTTAATATACTAGCTAATTGAATACCACTATCTGCCACACCTAAATTTATATCCAAAATAGCTAAATCTATTTCATTCGTGGATAAAAGACTTAAGGCCTCTTTACTCGAATAAGCGATACCATTTACTTCATACTTTAATAGTGCCAAACAACCTGCTAAGTCTTCAGCTATGATGGGGTCGTCTTCTACTATTAGTATTTTTAAGGGCATAATTTATTTGCTAGGGTATTGTAGATTGTTACGATTGAATAGTATTTCTTTAAAAAGGCACCTCTAATAATACACTTGTTCCATTATTCCCTGACATTTTCCAAGTGGCATTTAATTTTTTCACTAGCAAATTGATGAGTTTCAAGCCAAACGATTTACTAGCCAACGTTGTAGAGGTTGACGCATCGACTCCTTTTCCGTTATCTTTTACCGTTACTATCAATTTTTCTTCTTCTTGTTGAAAACCAACAAAAACAACTCCATTATTTTGATTAGAAAAAGCGTGCTTAAAAATATTATTAACTAATTCATTGATAATCAATCCGATAGGAACTGCCCTATCTATATCTAAAAAAACTGGTGCGATGTCTTGTTTTACCTCAATGTTAGGCGTAGCTAAGCCATACGCATGAAGATTAGTGAGTATCAACTGTTCCAAATAGATTTTCATATTGACACTTGCCAAATGGTCTTTTTGATATAAATTATGATGAAGAAGGGACATGGATTGGACTCTGTTTTGACTCGCTTCTAAAGCAGCAATCGCATTTTCATCTGTAATATGTCGAGATTGTAAGGATAGTAAACTAGAGATAAACTGTAAATTATTCTTTACTCGATGATGTATTTCTTTGACTAATAAATCTTTTTCTGAAAAAGCTGTTTCTAATAACTGGTGTTTAGCTGATAGGAGTTTATTATGCTTATTTTTTTGAAATATGGTATAGAGTCCATTTAATAAAAGTAGACTCAATAAGCCACATATTAGCATAAAGGTTTTTTTGGACTTTCTTTGTTCTGCAAGCTCCAAATTTTTAATTTTTAAAGCTGCATCTTTTTGATGGACATCAAATTTGGTTTGTAATTCTTCCGCTAGGATGGTTCGTTTTTCCATTCTGTTAGAATCTTGCAAGGCATAAGCTTCCTCTAAAAATAAGTAAGCAGATTGGTAGTCTTTCAATTCAAACTTTGCCAAACTTAAGCTTCTGAGATGCGCTTCTATCATTACTTTTCTACCATTTTTCCTATTCTGAGCTAAGCCTGTTTCAAATAAACTGATTGCTCCCTCAAAGTCCTTTTCATGCATAGCTATTCTCCCCAATTGATTCAAAGCTACTTCATAATAATGGTTATAAGGCTGGTCTTGATAATAAGCAATTGCTTCTCGTAAATATATTTTGGCTTGTGTCCAATCCTCAAATTCTAATAATCCTCTTCCATAAGCTAAATTACATTTTGCATTCAATGCTTTGTTTTTCTTCGCTTTAAAAATAGTACTAGCCTTTTCAATATGGGCTTCAAACAAGGCTTTTTCTTCAGCATCCACATATAAAGACCCTAAATTCATCAAGGTAGTTCCAATGCCAATTGAATCTTTTAAATCTTCTTTTAAGACTAAAGATTGTTGGTAAATATCAATCGCACGGTCATATTTTTCATCCATCCGATACAATACTGCAATGTTATTCAATACTTTAGCTTGATTAGCTAGGCTTCCTAATTTTTCATATAACGTCAATGCTTTTGTATAATGTGCTAAGGATTCGTCAAACTTTTTTTGGTAAAAATAAGCGATGCCTATACTTTTTTCTACTTGGGCGATTCCTAAAGTATCTCCTAATTTAATATAGCAGTCATTCGCTTTTGACAATATATGGATGGCTTTGTCCTCTCCTTTTTTGATTAAAATATTTCCTTTCTTAATTAATAAGCCTGCCTTGGTAGCTAATAAATCCCTTGAATCACATTTTTGGATAGCTTGGTTATAGAAAACGATGGCAGTATCAGGTTGTTTGGCACCATAACTGTCCCCTATTTGTTGCAATAGCGTAATTTGATTGGCGCTTTCTGTTTCCGTTTTTAGTTGCTGAAATAGACTGTCTATATTATTCTTTGCGGTAGCATTCCCCGTAACAAAGAATAAATTGCCCATAAAAAAAAGTAGATAGATATATTTAAGCATAGCTCGATTTGAAATGTAGTATGATTTGCTATGCCCAAATTAATGGTTTTACACTT
>CALJVJ010000084.1 GCA_937974625.1 uncultured Saprospiraceae bacterium | reverse complement strand
ACAAAAATCATAATTGCCCCTAACACAAAAATGGTTGTTTTTGCAATCGTGTTATTTTCCCTAGTCCCAATATAAAATAGTAGATTTCCAAAAATAGCACTCCCTATATATCCCCCCATCAAAATAATGGCTCGATTGCCTCCCGCTGTCCAACATACCCCACTTCCATCGGGTCGAATTTCTAAATTTGCTACACTACCACCTGTAATTAAGGCACCAAAGGCATGACCAAATTCATGAAGGAAAGTCACGAGCATTCTAATGGGGTAGAGTATACGCTGTCCTATTTCTCCTCCGTAATAGGTTAATCCAAAGTAGACACCTAACATGACTAATATTCTAAGTAATAGATTGTTTTTCATATATCAAATTGTTGATTGTGCAGTCAAAGATAAGTCAAAAATAACCCTGATGGGTGAATGGTTAAAAATCTATCTACCAGTATTTTATTTTTTTCGACACAAATCCTGCTATTCTAATTTTTTTGTTAAAAAGATAAAGTAAATTGAAGAAAAAGACCTGTTTTTCAACAAAAAGAACCATAATTGATTTACTTTAGATAAACCATAATTTTTTTGAGAAATAAGTTACGACATACTGAAAATTTAAACGAATTAGCTGCTAAATTGGCAAAGGGAGATGCTATGGCCATTGCCCAAATATATGAGCAGACCTATTCTTCTATGTTGTATTTTGGTTTGCAAGTCGCAGGAAAATATCAACAAAATTTAGTGGAAGGCACGATTCAAGATTTATTTATTTGGTTGGCTAAGAATTATCGAAAGGTATCTGATATTCAAAATATTGAAGCCTATCTACTTCAATCTTTGCGGCGCAATTTACAACAAAAATTACAAGCATCACAAGAAAAAAGTAATGCTCAAAAACGGTATTTAAAAAGGACCAACCCCAATCAAAATTCAGCAATTCCTTCTTTTGAAAATGACTTGATTCAACAAGAACAAACGATTGCCAATAAGGAATTATTAAATGATAAACTATCCGAATTACCAACTTACCAAAAAGAAGTGCTCTACCTTCGATTTTATGAGGACCGCAGTTATAAAGAGATTGCTGAAATACTTTCTGTGAATGCACAAGTAGCACGTAATTATGTGTTTAGAGCTTTGTCTGTGCTAAGAAAACGAATGAATAAATTGCCTTTTCTTCTTTTTTAAAAAATAATTTCAAAAATAGGGTTACAAAAAAGAAGCCTTTCTTATCAATGTATGGAAAGAGGGATTATTACCCTATATCATCCTTTAAGTGATGACGAAAAAATAAGTGCAATAGATATTCAAAAAATGAATTATAAAAAATACAATAATTATTCAATTGAGGATTTTGCTGATGACCCTGATTTTAAGAATTGGGTGAGACGACCCAATGCACGGCATCAAACGCATTGGCAAATGGTTTTAGCTCAGCATCCCAATTTGGAAAGTAAAATTGAAGCGGCTAAAAAAATAGTACTCGAACTAGACAAACAGTTTGAGCAAGATTTACCCGATGATGCAGCACCTGACCCACATTTTGCCAAATTGCTTACAGCCATTGTTAGTGAGCAGCAGCAAACAAAAGACCGAGCGCTGATAAAACCAAAAGTTCATCGCAGATGGGCGATTGCTGCAACTATTGCACTTTTGCTAAGCGTTGGACTTTGGTTTTTATCTACAGAACAAGAAGTGCCTAATGCTGAATGGGTGATACATAAAACGGAATTTGGTGAGTGGAAGGAGTTGACTTTGCCCGACGGTTCGATTGTTCATTTGAATGCCCATTCAGAGTTAAGATTAAAGGATAATTGGGAAGAAGTACAAGATAGGCAAGTTTGGTTAACAGGAGAAGCTTTTTTTGAAGTTGCCAAAAAGCCGGTAACCAATGCAAAATTTCGAGTAATAACAGAAGCATTGCAGGTGGAAGTTTTAGGAACCACGTTTAATGTGAAAGCTAAAGGTGATAACACAAAAGTCTTTTTAGAAGAAGGCAAAATTCAATTGAAAGCAGCTGCACAAAGTTTGATTTTGCAACCTAATGATTTTATAGATTACAGCGCTGGGCAGCAACTATTACCGAACACTCAAAAAATGAGCAAAGAGGCGACTATTTCTTGGAAAGATGGTACCCTCTTGTTAACTCAAGTAACAGTGGAAGAAATATTGGAGCGATTAGAAGAAATTTATGGTTATTCTTTTGTGGTGGAACAAAAAGAAATTTTAACTCAAAGAAAAACCTTAGCAGTTCCAATGGACAACATAGCGGTCATTTCGCCTATTCTAGAACGGGTTTTGGATGTAAAAATCGCGCAAAAAGGAACCCAGTTGACGCTAATAAAAAAATAAGTTTAAAGCTAGAAAACTATGAAAAACAGACTAAATAATTGTACTATTAGAAAATTTTCTTTTAAGGTTGTCGGCATCTTATGCCTCCATCTATTGTCAACTTTGTTACCTGCGCAAACGAGTTCCTTACCAACTATTTTAGATGCATTGGGTAAGCATTATGAGGTTTTTTTCTCTTATGATTTTGATAAACTTGCTTCAGAAAAAATTGATTTCCAAATCGATGAAAAAGAAACAGTCCTTGAAGCTATTGACCGATTGAAATCAATGACTGGTCTCACATATGACCGTTTTGAAGAAAAGTATTATGTCATTTATAAAAAAGCGCCTCCACGGAAAAGACTTACGGTTGCAAAGCAAAAAATTAAAGCTTTACTTACGAGTGTTTTAATCGATGGAAAGGAAGACGTCCCTATCTCAGATGCCTTTATTTTTATTAGAAATACTTCTATCAGTACGATTAGTGATTTGTCGGGTCGATTTCAAATTGAGCCGGGTGGATTCACTAGAGGGGAATTGGTTATTACACATTTGAATTACCAGACATTGACACTTTCTTTAGCTGATTATTCTAGTCTTCCAAACTTGATTAGATTGTCCCCTAAAAATTTAGCTTTTGCAGAAGTTGAGGTGAATGCAAAACGCGCCAAATCCAAGAATCGTAAAAAATGGATGAAACAGTTTACGGAAGCTTTTTTTGGAGATGGTAATAATCGGAAAGGCATGGAATTATTGAATCCAGAGGTGGTATGGTTTCAAGAAACGGATGGTGTGTTACTAGCGGAAGCTGTTGATTATTTAGCTATTGAAAATACAGCTTTAGGTTATAAACTTCGATTTTACTTAGAGGAATTTCGGTTGGAGGTTGATGACAAAATTGACTATACCGGAAAGGTCTACTTTGAAGATTTACTTGCTTCAACTAAGCCGAGGAAGCAAGCCAAAATTAAAAGAAGGCGTCAAAAAACTTTCCAGCGCTCTAAAAAATATTTCTTTCGGTCTTTATTATCTGGAAATTTAGACGTTGAACAATTTCCTTTTGGAGAAGCCCTGTTAGATGATAATCGAAATTTGCTTTATTTTGAACCACTAACCTTAGATAGTTTGCCCATCAAAAGAGGAGCTGTTCAAGATACCTTACTGATTGATAATTTCTTTGCTTTTACCAATAAAAACATGGTGGATACTTGGGGATATAATGGAAGATATTATAGACCAACCTCTTTAAATACGTATGCGACTTGTTTTCTACACGCCGAGAATGGACAAATTATTATAGACCATTCTGGAGAACTAATGAATGCTAAAGAAATTATTGAAGTGGGGTATTGGACTACGAGGAGATTGGCTAATCTAATGCCAATGGAATACAATTTTGTTCGCCCCGTTTTTCAAGAGAAATCATCGGATGATTTAGTTGGTCATTTGGCGAATACATTGAATAGTTTGCCCCAAGAAAAAGTCTATGTGCATCTTAATAAACCGTTCTATAGCC
>CALJVJ010000083.1 GCA_937974625.1 uncultured Saprospiraceae bacterium | reverse complement strand
GGCTTAATGAGCGCATAACCTGAGGCTATAATTTTGCCATTGACCGTACCTACGACAACTTCGGCATCGGGGCTGTCTATAAACGCTCCAATGTCGTAATAAGTCGCATCTTTTGCTCTTATCGTTGGATTAAAAGGACGTTCGTAGGAAATGATACCTTGTTCAAACTCTAGTAAAATTGGTAAATCAGCTTTGATGGCTGGTCTAAAAATTAGGCTATCCATTTTATATTATTTTGTAGCGAATTAGAAGATGTAATGTAGCAAGAAAAGTTAGAAATTATTTTATTTTGTCGTAACCAAGTAATAACTTATTTTTTAAAAAAATCAAAAACCTGTCACACCTTGCTATAAAAAATTGTCCAATTAATAATGAAGCTAAATAAAGACCTTACTCAAATAATAGCAGCAGCCAAAGCTGGTAATAAAAATGCATTGGAAACTATCATTTTGGAAATAAAAGATTTGGTCTATAACCTGTCTTTAAAGATGCTATTATTTCCTGCTGATGCGGAAGATGCAACGCAGGAAATTTTGGTAAAAGTAATTACTAGCTTAAGCACGTTTAAAGGAACAAGTCAATTTACAACTTGGGTATATCGAATTGCTACCAATTATTTGCTAACAACAAAGAGAAACCATGCCAAAAGAAGGACGATGTCTTTTGAAGCATATGCTAAGCAAATTGATAAAGGGCAAACAGCGGTAGTTAACTATACGCAAAACGAGGGAGAACTAAGTTTATTGGAGGAAGAAGTTAAAATGAGTTGTACCCAAGGTTTGTTGTTGTGTTTGAAAAAGGAGGCGAGAATGATTTATATCCTAGCCGAAATTCTGGATTTTAATAGTACAGAAGGAGCCGCAATTTTGGCTATTAGTGCGGCAAATTTTAGACAACAGTTGTCTCGTGCTAGGACCAAGATTAGACATTTTTTACAGCAAAAATGTGGCTTAGCCAATCCTGATAACCCTTGTCGATGTAATCGGAAAATTAATTTTTTAATTGAGGCGCAAATGATTGACCCACAACTTTTACGCTATGCTAATTTCACCAATCGCAGTATAGATTTAATTGAAAAAATCGACAAATTAGGCAGAGTTACTGCAATTTATCGGTCGGTTCCTACTATTAAAAGCCCGGATAGGCTAATTAAAAAAATGCAAGAAACGATTCAAATGATTTAAAATATGAATTACACAAAAGATTTATTAGAAACTTGGAAGGTAAATCATAAAGTAACGGTATACCTTCTTGAACATATTGCTCCTGAATGGTTGACTACCAAACTCGGTGGAAAAGGTCGAACTATTGGGGAACAATTTGTTCATATTAATAACATTCGCTCCATGTGGATTAATAAAGTGGGAAAAAAAATCGATGTGAAAATCGATAAAAAGGAAGCAAAGGACAAACAGGCACTAAAAACTGCCTTGCTTTTTTCTGCCGAACATATGCTGTCTACTTTAGAAAATGTCTTGATGGATAACCATATTAAAGGTTATAAACCGCATTCTGCTGCTTTTTTAGGGCAAATGATTGCACATGAAGCCCATCATCGAGGTCAAATTATGACTACTATTACAAGAAATGAACTGCCAATTAGTAAGTCTGTCAATTATGGACTTTGGGGATGGAACAGTTTATTAAAGTAATTTATTGTAATTTCGCATTGTCAAAATACAGTTTTGAAACACGCTTTTCTAACCTATATTGGTACCTCAATATTTTGACAAAAGCTGGAAGATGTCCAAGTTGCCAGAACAGTATCGTTTTCTTGATTTATCTGATTATGGAAGACCGATAGCCCGATTCATTGCCTCCTCGTTGAAAGAAACCTTTTTTACCCCTGTTCATGTGACTTTTTGTTTTATGTTCACTGGATTGTTGGGCATTTTAGCAATGTATCATCACTACTTTTTATTAGCCGCCCTTCTTTTTATTTTCAAATCTATTCTAGATGCAGCAGATGGGGAATTAGCTCGGATTAGAAATAAGCCGTCTTATACGGGACGATATTTAGACTCCGTTTTTGATATAATTTTAAACCTGTTGATTTTATTGACGATAGGCTATATGACCAATAGTTCCATTGCCCTAATTTTGTTGGCTTTTTTTGGTTTACAACTCCAGGGCACCCTTTACAACTATTACTACGTCATTCTACGAAATATTTTTAAAGGAGATACCACTAGCCGTGTTTTCGAAACGGAAACACCTATTGCGATGCATGGCGAAAGCCAAAGAACAGTTACTTTTTTATATCGAACCTATGTTTTTCTATATGGTGCATTTGACCGCATTATCTACACCTTGGACCATTCTGCTTCCAAATCAAAAGGGATTCCTCGTTGGTTAATGACTTCTATTTCTACTTTTGGATTAGGTTTTCAGTTATTAATCATTGGTGTTTTACTGACCTTTAAACAAATTGACTTAATCATTCCCTTTTTTATTGCCTACTCTTTATTGGTTTTTGTATTTATTGGTATCCGGAAGTTGTTTTATTAAGGAAACTCTTTTCCCCTGATACGTTTCATGCAACTAATTTCAATTAATGCTGTCATTCTCCACGGATGAAATAATTTACCTAAGAATCCTTTATAAGAAAATCGTATTTACTAATTAAATAGGGAAACCGACGCCCTAATAAAAAGAGTTCACCCGATGAAAAAGACTTTGCTTTGCTTTATTGCAATGGTAGCATTTACAGCTATTTCTCGTGCTCAACAATTAAATTTAAACAAAAAACAGACAAAAGCTTACCGTACTGAAAAGTCACCTAAAATTGATGGTGAACTCTCCGAAATGGATTGGCAAAGCGCGCCAAATGCTTCCGATTTAATTCAATTACAGCCTGTTGCTGGTGGAAAACCTACCCACCGTTCCGAAATCAAAGTCATGTATGACGATGCAGCCTTGTATATAGGTGCGATGCTTTATGATTCGAGTCCTGATAGTATTTTACAACAAGTTACGCAACGAGATGAGATTGGGAATAGTGATTGGTTTGGTGTATTTCTAGACCCTTATAAAGATGGAATTAACGGCGTAAGTTTTATTGTGACCGCTGCGGGTGCTCAATTCGATGCAAAGTATTCCATTTTTGGAGAAGATGAGAATTGGGATGCTGTTTGGAAAAGTGCAGTCAAAAAAAATGCAGAAGGCTGGGCGGTTGAAATTCGTATTCCTTATTCTGCCCTTCGATTTCCTAATCAAGATGAACAAGTTTGGGGGCTTAACTTCGGTCGATTGATTCAGCGACACCAAGAGAAAAGTTTTTGGAGTAAAATTGACCCCAATCAAAATGGTTTTCTTAACCAATTTGGTGAAATTTCCAATATTTCTAATATCAAATCTCCTTTTCGATTGTCTGCAACTCCTTTCGTAGCGGTGTATGGGGAGAACTATAAAGATAAAAGTGCGACTCCCGCTACTTCCTGGGGTCGGTCTTTTAATGCCGGGATGGACGTAAAATATGGGATTAATGATGCTTTTACTCTAGACATGACCTTGATTCCTGATTTTGGACAAGCTAGGTCTGATAATCAGGTTTTAAATCTTTCTCCTTTTGAAGTGCGCTTTGATGAAAATCGACAATTTTTTACTGAGGGTTTGGAATTATTTAATAAAGGGGGGCTGTTTTATTCAAGAAGGGTAGGTGGGCGACCACTGAATTTTTGGGAGGTCGAAGGCCAATTAGGAGACACGGAAGAGATTGTCAATAATCCCGGTCAAACCCAATTAATCAATGCCACCAAAGTTTCTGGTAGAACCACAAAAGGTCTTGGTGTTGGTGTTTTTAATGCCATTTCAGCTAGTTCTCATGCGACTATTCTGGATACCGAAACTGGTGAAGAACGCTCTTATGAAACTAGTCCTTTAACAAATTATAACGTTACGGTTTTTGACCAAAATTTAAAGAATAATTCTTATGCCACTATCATTAATACCAATGTTACAAGATTTGGAGAATCCTATGATGCGAATGTAACAGGAGGAGAATTTGAATTAAAAAATAAAG
>CALJVJ010000082.1 GCA_937974625.1 uncultured Saprospiraceae bacterium | reverse complement strand
ATAAGCTATAATCAACTGGTTATCAATGAATTATTTTTAAAAAAAAATGATATTACTAGAGAAGATAGTCTAAGAATCACCTACCGTATTTTCCCTTTTGACTTTCAAGCACGGGTCAAACATTTGGATACTTTGCTTATTGCAAATGATTACGAGGGCGATTATATAGGTGTAGATTATACTCCTGAAGAAGCATCAAAGTCATCGGCAACCTTGTTCAATAATAGTGGCTTGCAATACAGTGGAAGTTTTGCTAGAGGTGTTGCTTTTGGCAATAGTCAAAGTTTGGTGTTGAATTCCCAATTTAATTTACAACTATCTGGAAAACTGGGCGACGATACAGAAATCGTGGCTGCTTTGACGGATGAAAATATTCCCTTACAAGCCGAAGGAAATACCCAACAACTTCAAGAGTTCGATAAAATATTCATCCAAATCAATCGAGAAAATAGTAGTCTAACCGCAGGAGATTATGAGATTAGTAGTCGAGATAAATATTTTATGAAATACTATAAAAAATTACAGGGAGCGACTTTTTCCACCACTCAAGATGCGTTCAAAAAAGGGCAATGGAGTACAAATGGTAGTTTTGCGATTTCCAGAGGTCAATTTTCGAGAAATACGATTGCAGCTATTGAAGGGAATCAAGGACCTTATAAAATGACGGGCGTAAATGGAGAACAATTTATTATCGTTTTGGCAGGGACTGAACGAGTTATTTTAGATGGCTTGTTATTAAAAAGAGGCATTGAAGAAGATTACATCATTGATTATAATCGAGGCGAATTGGCGTTTACCAATAAACGACTCATCACACAGAACAGTCGAATTATTGTAGAATTCGAATATTTAGACCAAACTTTTCAACGCTCTTTATATACTATTAATAGCGAACTAAAAACAGAAAAAAATCGGTTTTACTTTGGTTTATTTTCTCAACAAGATAGTAAAAATGCCCTTGGCGACACCGAACTCTCTACCGCCGAAAGAATCGCCTTGCAGGAAATTGGAGACGATTTAGAAAATGCTTTTGCTAGTGGGATTGATACCTTAGAAGATGGCTTTAATGAAGCTAGAGTGCAGTACGAATTGCGGGATACTTTTTATACTATTTTTAATGAAAATTTAAATCAAACCGACACGGCACTTTCTGAAATCTTAGTATTTTCTACCAACCCTCAAAAAGCCAAGTACACTGCACGTTTCACAGAAGTAGGACAGGGTAATGGGAATTACCTCTTAACCACCGAAAACAATGCAAACGGTAGAGTCTACAAATGGATTATGCCTGATAAATTTACTGGTTTATCTCAAGGCAATTTTGAGCCTATCCAACAATTAACAGCACCAAAAAAACAACAATTAATGACCCTTGGAACAGAAATGACTTTGGGTGAAAATTCGAGCCTACGAACAGAGGTAGCCTTGAGTAACACCGACCTAAATCGTTTTTCCAGTATAGACAATAATGACAACTTAGGCACTGCCTTATTCGCTGATTATCAACTAAATAAAAAAATAGGTGAAAAAGATTGGGCACTTCAGAGCAGTATAAAATATGAGTTTGTACAACAAAATTTCAAGGCATTAAATCCTTATCGAAATGCGGAGTTTAATCGAGATTGGAACGTTAATTTTAATAATAACCGACAAGCCGCTAATGAGCATATTGGCAAAAGTGGCGTACAGTTAAATAAATTAGAAGAAGTTCAACTGGCTTATAATATTTCTACCTTCAATCGAACCAAAATTTATGAGGGTTTAAAACAGGATGTTGATATTTTTTATAAAAAAGGAGGCTATGATTTACGAGTCTATGGTAGTTTATTAGATACCAAAACGGAATTAGAAAACAGTCGATTTTTTAGACCAAGAATAGATTTTTCTAAAACCTTCAAAAAACTCAATGATTGGAAATTGGGCGTCTATGCAGAGCGAGAAAAAAACGAAATTTTAGATACCCAAAACGATACTTTAAAAGCCAATGGGTTTTATTGGGATTTGCATAAAATATATCTACAAAGCCCTGAGGACAATCGCTTTCGATGGCAAATGAATTACACGCGCCAAACCAATTTTGCCCCTAAAAATTTAGATTTTTTGAAAAGTACGGTAGCTGATGAAATTAATATCAATGGACATTGGCATCAAAAACGTATTAGCCAATTAAAATGGAACTTATCTTATCGAAAATTAGTCATTGAAGCCGAAGATTTAACTATGCAGCAAGCCCAAGAAACTTATTTAGGCAGATTGGATTATACACTAAACTTATGGCGAGGTGCACTGCGGTTTAATACCAATTACGAAATAGGTTCTGGACAAGAAGCGAAGGTCGAATTTCAATTTATCAAGGTCAATAAAGGGGAAGGTACTTTTGTCTGGGAAGCTACTGAACAATACGATTTGAATGGAGACAGCATTCCGCAGATTAATGAATTTGTAGTTGCGCCTTTTCGAGACCAAGCCAATTATATTCGGATTAATACCTTCACCAATGAATTTATTCGGACCAATAATGTGGGGCTGAATCAAAGTTTACGTTTGACGCCAAGAGCTATTTGGCATAATAAAAAAGGCTGGAAAAAGGCATTGACTAAATTTTCTACCCTATCTACTTTACGAATCAATCGAAAGGTAAAATTAGGCGATGCCGTCTCCGTTTGGAATCCGTTTGATTTGACGATTGCAGATACAAGTTTGGTGACCGTAGCTTCTGCTATCCGAAATGTATTATTTTTTAATCGCAATCATGCGACCTTTGATTTTCAGGTTGGTCAGTCGGATAATCGCAATCGAAATGTATTGACAACAGGCTTTGAAAGTCGACAAACCAAGGAAAATTTCTTCCGTAGTCGTTGGAATATCACCCCTGCTTTCAGCAATCAAATCAATCTTGCTTTTGGTACTAAAAATAGTGATTCCGAATTATTTGATAATCGAGATTTTAATATTGATTATCAAAAATGGAGTCCTCAATTTATTTACCTACCCAATCCGCGATACGAAGCGACTTTTACTTACGAATTTCAGCTTGCTAAAAATACCTTAACCGATTTTCTAGCGACTGCCAAGTTTCATAATTTAAAGCTAGAAATGCAGTACAATCGTACCGAAAAGCTGGCTTTTAAAAGTGATTTTTCTTTTGTGAATATTGGCGTTACAGGCGAAACTAATCCTACTTTAGCATTAACTTTATTAGAGGGTTTGAAAAAGGGAAAGAACTTTCTTTGGGGCTTGACATTAAATCGGCAATTGGCGAATAATGTACAGATGAGTTTGCGATATGAAGGGCGGAAAACGGGCGATAAGCAAACGGTACATTTGGGGAGTGCTTCGGTGCGGGCTACTTTTTAGGCTAGCCTTTGAGAAAACACCTCTTTTTACAAAAGAGGTATCTCCTCAAAAGTGCTATTACATCACTAAGTCGTTTCTAAGTGGCTAATAATTTTATCGGTAATACTATCCATCAAACTTTCAGGTATATCATGTCCCATATTATCTAACCAAAGGCTATCAGCATGAGGCATTAAGTCAATCAATTTTTGACCATGTGCAAATGGAATAAAAGGGTCCGCTTTTCCATGAATAATCAAGGTAGGTATCTTTAGTTTCTGTAAAGCAATATATCTTGATTTCGAATTCGATACTGCTCCTTGATGTTGTTTAGAAACACTTGCATTATATCCTTTTCGGTGGCGAATATTATATAAAACATTCGTCGCAATCTCTTGAATATTCAAAGTTTGTTGAGCAGTACCCATCAAAATTATTCTACTTGCTATATGCAGTTTTATCAGGTTTGTTTCTCCGCCCACAATACCATATTTAACAGCAGCTTTGATTAATTCAATTGCCGTTTCTCCAGAGATAGCTGGTAACTCCGCATCAAAGATATCACCTGAAGACATGATAGAAATTAGAGAATTCACTCTATTGGGATGGTTTATCACCATTTCTTGTGCAATCATACCGCCCATTGATACCCCAAGAACATGGGCTTTCTCAATGCCGAGTTGGTCCAAAATCGCAACACCATCCTTTGCCATATCTGCTAAGGTATAAGGGTTATCAGCTTCCCAATTTTCCATCCAATCAGACAGACCTGTACCTCTATGGTCATACCGAATAACTTGATAACCCGCTTCAACTAAAGCTTTTAAAAAAGTAGGCGGCCATCCCAAAGCATCATTGGAAATCCCCATAATTAGCAAAATCGTTCCTTTGGTTGAATCTGTAGGTATTTGATTTTCATACCAAATCTTTACACCTTGGGAATTGGCAAATCCTTGTTGCCCTTGAATAACTTCAGGTAAAGGTTCGTTGATTACCTTTGCAATAATTGCTTTAGTTTCAAGCGGTAAAATAGGGCCAGTATTATACAAATAGATAGTACCACCAAGCAATAATAAAATTAGTAAGCAGCCAATTACTTTTAATATATTTTTAAATATTTTCATGATTTTTATTTTAGCCTTTTATTTCAGCAACAGGCATTTCCTTCTCTTCTTCTGCTACATCTAAGGCTTCCTTATTAATTTCTTGTTTATCTTCTCTTTTTCCAACGCTGGGTATAGGGATTCCACCAGTTAGGCCAATACCTATACTCGCTAAGACGATTAAGCATACAAGCAAAAATCGCCTCAATAGTCGTTTGAACCGATTCATTGGCCAACATAAATTTATAGTGTCACCAAAAGGTAACTGTCCAACAAAATAAAATTTGATAAAAAACTATTAATCAAGTAATTAAAAAGGAAGGAACATCTGTATCCGAAGAAATTGGAAAGTGTTGATTAGGTAGGAAAGGTCTCCAAAAAGTATAATTAAACCCTTCTTTTTGTAGTTGTAAAAACGCGGTCTCTATTTGGGTATTATAATTTTTTAAAGCAAAGGCGGTCTTATAATAGGATTTATTTTGAGTATTTAAAAGATGTCTAAATGCTTGTACTTTTTGAAAAAAAACAATTGGAGCTGTTTTTACTTTTGTCTCAATTAATTCAGTTGATACCGTTTCAGGTAAAGCAAAAACATCATTTTCTACATAACCAGAAAAGAGAAAGACAGACCAAAAGCAGGCTAAACCAAGCAATGCTTTAGAAAGAGAGGAATGATATGTAGAAAATGTTCTTTGCATAATATACAACTATAACAAAGATAGTAATTCCCTTTTGCCTGCACTACTTATCTTCTAATAATTGTTTCAATTCATTTTTAGCACGATTTAAGACGCCTGTTTCGGCTCCAGTTCCTAATTCAAGTACTTTTTGAAAATTTAAGATGGCTTTATCTTTTTTCTTTGTATCTTGATATATCCGCCCAAGTCCATAATAGCCACCAAAATAATTTGGATGCTCCTTAGTAGCTTTGATAAATAGTTCTTCTGCTTCTGCTAATTTTCCCATTCGTCGATATTCAAAACCTAAATAACTTAACGTGGTTTGTTCCTTTTTATATCGTGGATTATGCTTTAATTCATCATAAATCTTATTACCATATTCGGTACCTTTTAAATCTATTTCCTTTTTCATCATGACATCTATTGGCATAGGAATTTTGTAGTCAGAATAGATACTAGTCAGAGCATTAACCATATGCATAATATTCCTATCGTGTCTATCCGTATTGGTGAAGATAATAACGGTAAGGTTTAAGCTTGGTATTCTGCTTACTCGAGTTTCGAATCCTGCCGTACCTCCTGAATGATTTAATAGCTTTATATCTTCGTAAAAATCTACATACCAACCATATCCGTACCCTTCTTTATCTGTTCTGGTATTATTATCCCAATCATAAAAGGCATCAGCCAACTGGTCTTTAGGAAGCAACTTATCTGTATAAAGTGCTTGGTCCCATTTGTAATAATCTCTAATAGAACAGTACACGCCTCCATCCCCTTGAATAGCACTAGTAACACTTTGGTCATTTAATTTTACCGAATCGTTCTTCCCTGTATATCCAAAAGCTCGATTTTCAATAGTTTTATTTGCTTCAAATACTTTTGAGTTTTTCATTCCTAATTTTTGGAAAATTTCTTGCTCCATAAATTCAGCAAATGTACCCTTAGTTACTTGCTCCACAACTTGAGCCAGTACCGCATATCCTGTATTGCTATATTCGAATTGTGAACCTGGCTGAAAATTTCCAGCTTCGAGCTTCATCAAACTCGCTAAAATTTCGTTATCTAAATACTGTTCCGACCTATCTTCATCGATGAACTCAAAATAATCTACTAACCCTGATTGATTACTCAGTAGATGTCTTATCGAAATGTTGTTACCATAATTTGGAAAATCAGGGAATAGCGCTGTAAGTGTTGTTTCATAGGTTAGCTTCCCTTGATTTATCAAAATCATAACCGCCATTGCAGTAAACTGTTTACTAACGGAAGCTATTCTATAATTAGTGACTGGTGTAGTTTTTATCTCCGCTTCTAGATTTGCCAATCCATAACTTTTTTCATGTACGACCTTCCCTTCTTTTATGACCATTACACTTGTTCCTGGCAGATTCCCAATACACTCACTGAATAAATAGTCAATGAGCTGCGCATCATCAGCTGGCAGTTGTTGGCTATTATTTACGTTATTAATAGCGCAATTGGTAAGCATTAAAGCAAGGAGTATCCAATAGGTGTTTTTCATGTGTTCGTGATTTATTTTTAACTGGTTATTGTTACAAACAAAGCATAGGATGGCCTATTCGTCTTCCTCTTTTACGAAAAATAGGACAGTCAAAAATTTAAATATTTTAGAACATGCTAAAACCTAGGAAAAGGTATGGTAAATATCATTTCATCGTTTGAAAAATAGCCGTACTTACCCAATAGATATCTTGATTACTGGTATAAAAAAGGTATTTGCCATCCGCCGTTACAAAAGGGCATAATTCGTGATTTTTGGAGTTAATTGGTTCGCCCATATTTTTAGACGGAGTCCAATTACCGTCAGCATCTTTAAAACTGATGTATAAGTCTCCCCTACCCAATCCGACACTTCTTCTAGCAGCACAAAAAATAATATAGGATTCATCGGGCGCTATGAACACATCTGCTTCGTAGGCTAGTGAATTAATGGCAGTCCCTAACTTCTCTTTAGGTTGATATTGTTGGTTGATTCTTTCGGATGTATAAATATCAAAATTATGTTGGCGGTCTTCTTTAGCATTCACATTAGAAGCAAAATACATTTTCCCTTTATTGGTAAAAGAAATATAGTATTCATTTTTGGAGGAGTTGATATTTGGTCCAGCATTAATTGGAGCAGACCAACCATTTTTAGTTCTTTTAGAGTACCAAATGTCTATGTCTTTGGGTTCGCCTTTGCCATCCATTGGTTGATTAGAAATATAATACAGTTCTTTTTCATCAGAGGATAAAAAAGGGTCATTATAGCCATATTTTTCGTGGCAGAGGATAGTGATAGGAGCCGTCCACTTTCCTTTTTTAAATTGTACATAATGGATTTCAGCTCGACCGTCGATATCTATCCCATAGAAAAATTCTTTGCCGTCTTTGGAGAAGATAGAACCGAATTCTGATTGAGTGGTTTTGGAGATGAGGTCTTTAGCGAAGATTTGTGGTGTGGTAGTGGGCTTCTTTTGAGCTAGGTAGGAAGTTTTCTCCGTCAATTTCATAGTACACGACGAATGGATTAGAATAAGAATAAGGAGAAATAATAGTTTTCGGGAGAAAATCATTGAGTCTATATTTTAAAATAGAAAAGAATACCTTAAGTCCTTAAGTCTTCCTTTCAAACAAAAAATAGGACAGCAAATATTTATTTTCTTAAAATAATATTGACTTCGGGTACAAAGAGTAACAATTTTTTACCCAAAAATACAGATAGGCGGTAAAACCAATGCCAATTTTCAATAGGCAATTTTTTTCGTCCAGAAATGATTCGAAAACCTCTTTTATCTAGTACATCTCTTCTTGCTAAGCCTAAAGTGCTACAAATTAGTTTTTCTAAACTATTATGCGTGAAGGCTTGTTGCGTATCACCTGTGTTTCTATTACTTAATCGATGATACCAACTATCTAATTCGGCAATAACTGGTGGTTTCGTTGGCGTACCAATTAATAATACCCCTCCTTTCTTAAGCACTCTACCCATTTCTGAAATAATAGCTGAGGGGTTTGGCAAATGTTCTAAAACATGAGAGGCTACAACAACATCAAAAGAAGCATCTGCATAGGGTAATTTCCCAGTTTCTAGCGTTACCTCTGCTATTTGGTACCCAACATGACGGCAAAATGCTGCTCGCTCTTTCCACACCTCTACTCCATGCCACTCCAGTTTTTCAACAGTCATTGCATCAAAGAAAAATTTAAAGAAAGCTTCCCCACTACCGATGTCTAATACTTTAGCACCGTCTTTGAGCACTCCTGCTTCTTTAACAATTTCTACACCACTGCGATAACGTTCATAAAAAAGGTCATAGTTTCTATAGCCAGGAATGATTCCAAAAGATAGCTTTTTGTGCCTATCTGTCCGAAAGGGTCTAATAGGCTTATTCGTATTATTTTTCTGCCAATCGTAGAAGTCTTGAATACGGTATTTTTGGTAAAATTCTTGAAGCGTCATTGGGTGTATATTAGACTTTATTCCAAAAGCTTAGAGCTTCCAGAACTTGGAGTCCTGGAAGCTCTTTTCATACGATTTATTTTAGAATAAGCACTATTGAGGTCGAATCCTTAATGAATACTATTCACCTCTATTTTTTCAATATTATATTCAGCTAATCATTAATTAATCGGTACTTTTCATCAAGCCGCTACTGCCGTAAATTCCTCAATCAATCCAAACTGATGTGCGTGCCATCTACCGTGCTGATAAGCAAACAATTCTAAGTTATCCATAGAGAATTCACCCATCATTGCGTTATAACTTTTAAAATCAGGATTTCCTTCAAACAGTTCATAGAATTTTGCTGTTGCTGCTTCCAAACCTTGAATCGCTTCTTCGATATTGGCTGACCGTAAAGGAGACAAATCCGCTTTAGTAGTACCTTCTTTTGGTCGATAAGCAAAAGGACAACCTTTTGCCAAAAACTTTTGGAAATATAATTGACTTTTTGTTGGTTCGCCTTCTGGTTCGCCGTGTCTTTTCATAAACGACTTCGTCACATAAATGAGATGCTCGACCATATGTTGAGCAGTCATCAAACCAAAATTAGGCTCTTGATTGCCTTCTAATTTACGAAGCATCGCAGGTAATTCTTTAGATAAAAAGTCTTTGTACTTAGGACTCATTTTACTTTTGTTTTGTGTATTATTTCTCTTTCTTAACAGACCCAATTGAGTCAATTCATTGCGTAATTGTTCAGGCGATTTAAAGTGGATAGCTTGAATGCCTACCGACTCTGCACCTGTAATATTTTTAGCAGAATCATCGATAAAGATAGTTGTTGCTGGGTCAATTCCAAAACGGCTTACTGCCAATTCGTAAATTTCTGCACTTGGCTTCTTCATTCCTTCTTTGCCAGATACTAAAATTTCTTTGAAATATTGTAAGAATTCATAGCGTTTAAGTGCTTCGGGGAAGGTTTCTGCCGACCAATTGGTCAAAGCATATAATCGACAATTTTTGCTTTCTTTTAATTCCTCTAGTATTTCCACTGTTCCTTCGATAGCACCGCCTAGCATTTCGGTCCAACGGCCATAATAGGCTTCTATTTCAGCCTTATGTTGCGGAAATTTTTCGATTAAGATTCGATTTGCTTCGGCTATCGGGCGCCCTGCGTCTTGTTGTTCATTCCAATCCATTGTGCAAACTTCGGCTAGGAATTTATCTATCTCGGCTTCTGTTTTGAAAATGGTTCTATATACTCGCTTTGGGTCCCATTTGATAAGGACATTTCCTAAGTCAAATAACAGGGTTTCTATTTTTTTCATTTACATATATTTTTTAATAATAAGAGTTGCGAAGATATTAATAAGTACGCACACCTGAAAACATTATAAAACAAATTACATTCTATTTCTATTCAGCACACTGACAACTAATCTTTTGACGGTTTCTTTTTCTTCTGGCTTGCTTGACGCAATAAATAAGGTAATACTAGCAAGAGCTTCATTGCTAATAATAGGACTACCATCACTATTAAACAGCATAGCATTTCTTTCTAGAAATAATAAAAAACAACCCGCTGCAATACGTTTATTACCATCCACAAATGAATGATTTTTGGTAATCAAATAAAGCAACATAGTTCTAGGCTAGGATAAAAATCTTTTTCTCCAATACCTTTACCAATTTGAGCAATAGAACTTTGAAAACCTTCATCTTTTTCTTTCCCAAATACGGCAGAATCAAATTCTTTTCTCATCATTTCTACTAATGCTAAATATTCCTCCAAACTTGGATAGTTCGTTTCCTTAATAGTATTTCCTTTAGCATCTAAGTTTTCGTGGTCATAATCATCCAAAAGAGATAAGCCTCTAGCAAAACTTTCTAACCATTCTTTAGTATCTGTAGGTTTATCACTCCATGC
>CALJVJ010000081.1 GCA_937974625.1 uncultured Saprospiraceae bacterium | reverse complement strand
GCAGGTGAATTAGTCAATAATCTGAGCCAGAACCATCCAGTTATTCAACAATATTATCTCAAATTAAAGCAATTGGAGGTAGATAGACGCTTAAAAAAAGAACAATTAAAACCACAACTAGATGCAGAATTTAATTTTTTAGCTAATGGTTTTGACTTCATCTATCGACCCAAAACAACTACTGACATTGGTGCACTGAATGCTATTTTTACAGAAAATTATAAAGCTGGAGTGACAATAGGCATGCCTATCTTTTTAAGAAAGGAAAGAGCCAACTTAGAACTAGCAGATTTAAAATTATTGGATACTAATTATAAACTTAGACAGAAGACACAGGAGCTTAAAAATAAGTTATTAAACTACCAAGATTTACTCAATAACTCTCGGCAACAAGTCGAGCTTAATCGAGTAATGGTCACGAATTACCAAAACTTATTATTGGCTGAAAATGAAAAATTTCGGTATGGTGAAAGTTCTATGTTTTTACTCAATAGCAGAGAGCAAAAATTAATAGCCGCCCGATTAAAATTAACTAAACTATTGATAACTTATCAGAAAAATCGATTAGGATTGGTGTGGGCTTTAGGACAATTATTATTATAGTAAGATAGATAAAATCGAGATTGTCTCCAAAATCAATATTGACTTTGGAGACAGTCACTATTAGTATTAATTGACCTGTTGCACCGCTTTAAAACCCTTATCCAACACATCTAAAGCCATCGCAATCTCCTCTTCATTCACTGTCATCGGTGGCGCAATCCTTACCACATTGCCATAAAGACCACCTTTTCCAATAATCAACCCTAATTTTCGAGTTGCCTCAAATAAATGTTTAGTCGCTTCAGGTGCAGGTTCTTTGGTACTGCGGTCTTTGACCAATTCAATGCCTTGCATCAATCCTCTTCCTCGGACATCTCCTATAATTGTGTACTTTTCTTTCAATTTATCTAATCCTGCTCGTAGCATAATCCCCAACTCCCCTACTCGCTCAGGCGTAGCGTCTTTTTCCAAGACATTCATCGTTGCTAGAGAGGCGGCACAGGATACTGGATTTCCACCAAAAGTACTCAGGGTTAGAGAGGCTTTCATCATACTTTCCGCAATCTCAGGAGTTGTCATCGTGTTTCCTAATGGAAAACCATTAGCTATCCCTTTTGCCATCGTCATTATGTCTGGTTCGACACCAGAATGTTCGACACCAAACCACTTATCTCCTGTTCGGCCAAAAGCAGTTTGCACTTCGTCTGCTATGAATAATCCACCGTAATGCTTCGCTATGTCACTTGCTATTTTTAAATATTCTGCTGGTGGGGTGATAAAACCACCGACTCCTTGAATAGGTTCTGCAATAAAAGCCGCAATTTTCCCACAAGTCGTCGTCTTAATTGTATCCTCAATATCTTGCGCACAAGCCACACCACAACTCGGATAAGTCATCTTCAATGGACAACGATAACAGTATGGATTCAAAGCATGCTTGATACCACCAACTGCGGTTCCTCCAATTCGCCAAGTACCAACACCCGTCAATGCCATGCCCATCGCCGAACGTCCATGATAAGCATGTCGTAAAGCAATCACCTCTTGGTTACCCGTATGTGTTTGCGCCAAGGCTACGGCTGTTTCATTAGCACCTGTCCCAGAAGTCGTAAAAAAAGAAACTTGTAATTTTCCTGGTGTTAATTCCGCCATTTTTTCTGCCAAATTAACATGGGCCTCATTTGGATATAAGGTAGAAGAATGAATTATCTTTTCAGTTTGTTTTTGGACTGCTTGGGTTACTTCTGGACGATTATGCCCGACACTCGTCGTCAAAATACCTCCGAAAAAATCTAGGTATTTGTTTCCCTCAGTATCCCATAAAAACACCCCTTCTCCGTGGTCAATAGGTAATGGTTCGGTATAATATAAAATATGATTCGGGAAAAGATATTTCTTTTGTTTATCAAGGATTTCTTGTTTTTTGTTTTGTGTTGAGGTAGCCATTATTTTAGATTTGGTAGTGTCAAAAAAACAAATACTGATAGATAGTATTAATTAAAATACTTCCTTTTAAGCCTTAAAGATGCTCATTTTTAAAAGAATCCCAAAATATATTTGAAATTAAGGAACCTGTAAAAAATAACGGTGCATAAAAACGCAATTTATTAATTCAATATTCCTAATAGAAAATTGTCCCCTAAACTTTCTTATTTATCGATGCTTGGTCCAATCAATAATTTGCCTAAATATTGCATATTAAAACATTTTAATGTTGAAACACACATTGTTGTAAACCTTTTTATTACATTCGTATGACATTTATTTTATCAAAACAAAACTTTTATCTATGAACCCTTATTTAGCTCAGGGTCTTGCGGCTATCGTTCCTATGATAGTTGGCTTTCTCTGGTACAACCCTAAAACTTTTGAGCCTGCCTGGATGGATTCCATCGGTATGACTAAAGAAAGACAAGCTGGCGGAAATATGGCCGTCATCTTTGGCGTGTCCTTATTGATGGCTTATATTTTAACGATGCCGCTTTCTTATTTTGTGAATCACCCATCTCAGTTTGGTGGTGACCCTAGTGGTAACACTTTTGGACACGGTGCATTTCATGGCTTTTTTACAGCTATTTTAATTGCCATGCCTATCATCGCGAATAAAGCACTTTTTGAACAACGAAGCTTTAAGTACTTCCTCATCAATTTTGGCTATTGGGCAGTAACCCTAGCTTTGATGGGCGGTATTTTAGATGCAGCTTTGCCTACAGTTGGGACTTAATTAAACAGCTGAGTTTAATTATTTCTTTTCACAAACAAAAATCAAAAAATAATGAATATAGTAGCACATTTATTAGCAGGCGTAGCCGCTCTAGTAATTGGTTTCCTTTGGTATCATTCCAAAACTTTTGGTAATACATGGATGAGAGGTGTTGGCATGACGGAAGAAAAATTTGCCTCTGGAAACATGGCAGTCAGGTACGGCTTAACTTTTTTAATGGCTTTAATTCTTTCTGTTTTCGTCGCTTTTTTTGCTGGCGGACACGAAGAAAAAGTCTTAACTAGACTTCAACATTTTGCTTTTCATGGTGCCCAATTGGGTGGCGTAGTCGTTATGCCTATTGTGGTTATCGTCTCCCTTTTTGAGCAATTGGATTTTAAAACCATTGCCATTAATGTGGGTTATTGGATAGTTACACTAGCAGCTATGGGCGCAATTATTGGCGCAATGCCTGCTTAAATTATACGCAGTCCAACTATAATAAAACAGCCGTTTATCCTAAATTGATAAACGGCTGTTTTGTTTGAAAATGTTTACTAGATAATTTTATAGCAAAAAAACTTATTCCTCTACTTCTCCAAAGCCTCTTGCAATTTCTCCACAAACACATCTCGAAATTCTTCCATCCGCTTTCGGCGATATTGCATCACCCAACGAGGATGTGGTAATGGAATAATCTCTTCAAAAAAGTGATGCTTGTCATTGAGCTTTGTAAAATATTTATAGTTCTTCCCTTGTCCCATGCATAGAGCAACTTTAGGATTACAATCATACTTCAAATGCGCTTTTATGTTTTGGATGATATACTTTTCAACCGCCTTTTCTAAAGGCTTCGCATCGTAATAATTATAATTCTTGCCGTCTTTTATAAAACCCAATGGACAAAGTGAAGTGATATAAAAATATTGATAAAAATAATCGGGCCCACCAAAAGCATTGATGTACTCGTACACAAAATCAGCAGACATTTCTACTCGCTTATGAAAGTTATTGGGAATGCCACAGATTTCTTCTAGTTTTTTGGGGTCAGTGAAAGGGGTACCGGTGATACCTGCCCCAAATCGACCTGGGTTAATACCAAAAATGAGCGTACGCTGGTTCTCATCATCAAAATACTTTTTGAAAAAAGCAGACATGACCGCCCAAGTTTCTGCTTGGTCAAAGGGGAAGAGTACAGATACGCCTTTTGGTAGTCCTTTATAGGGTTTAAGTCCTTTGTGGAAATCTAGTATTTTATCAGCAAATGTCATTCGGCGAAAATAGTAACAAAATTTGTTTTGGGCAAAGTTAGAAACATAGTTCGACTTTGCTTTTTTAGCGTATCAAGCCAAACTATGTTGTTATTTCTATTTACCCCTCCCCAAATACCAGCCAACGATACCTGCCATCAGTCCTGTACAAACCATGGTTGCTACGACATTCATTACAATAGACTGGGTGGTCCAAATTCGAAATTCAGCCGCCAAGCCTAAGAAAGAAGAAAGCGTCATCAAAGGCCCGATGATAACACCTGCCTTTAGACCGCCCATAAAAGTGGAAATGTTAGCCCATCTCATAAAGATATAAGCAAATAAACCAGCCCAAGTTAGACAGCTCAAATACATTAACCCAATCTTAAATTGGTCTGCTGGATATTGTACACTTTCTCTAAATTCTGGTGCAATCGTCAACGCATCTGCGAATAGTATCCCATAGACTAGCCAACCAAGCAAAAAATAAGCAATGCTACCAATCAACGTAGCGATTAATAATTTAGTCCAATTCATTGTTTTACGTTTTGATGATGAAACAATTTTAATCAGTTTAGAAAATTTAACTCATCGGAGCATACACTAATGTTTTACATAATAAACCACCCATTAAGGCTAAAGTGACAAACCAATACCCTGTATGCAACCAAATGTACTTCCACCCCCTTCTTTCAAATAAAGCATTGATGCCAACGATTGGTAATACCGCAAAAAGTGCAATGATACCGCCGTGTAAAGCCCCATGACCAAAACTTCGATGTTTGTGTCCATATTGAGCCATTAGTTCATTAAATTGATTTTGTGCAGCACTACCCGACTCCATTGCTTCTGGCATCATCATTTGAAAAACATTGCCCTGATGAATAACAATACCGCTTAAAAAGAAGGCCGCTACAATTCCTAATAGGTAAGTAAGACCAAGAATAGTAAACAACTTCCCATCATCTAAATCCCCATCTGTTAATCCATTGATTCGTTTCCAGGTTTTACCAAAAAGCATATCTCCATAGTAAAGACTCCCTATAATTAAAGGGATAAAAGCAGCAATAAAGAACATGTAAAAATTAGTAGGCATGATTGAAAGGTTTTTTTAAAATTAAAAGAGTTGTCAAAACAAAGTTACAATATATACTTTTTGTGTTTAAATAATAAAAAATAAAATAAATATTTTAAAATTTATCTTTTTTTAAAGAATTAACAAAATCATCTATTTTTTAGTCAAAATTGCTAAATTTTAGTTTATTTTGTAAAATCAAACTAATCTATCATTTTTATTGTACCTAGTTTGTAGTTATTAGTCATCTCAATCTTCTTCAAAATGAAACCACTCAATCCTACTCCTAGAATGTTAATGGGCCCTGGGCCTTCTGATGCACATCCTCGCGTTTTAAAAGCAATGGCAACCCCACTTATCGGTCATTTGGACCCAGAATTTGTGGGCATTATGGATGAAGTCAAAAGTATGGTTCAGCAAACTTTTTTGACCAAAAATCATTTAACTTTTGTTGTGTCAGCTCCCGGTAGTGCAGGCATGGAAACTTGCCTTGTAAACTTACTGGAATCTGGAGATGAATGTATCATCTGTATCAATGGTGTTTTTGGTGGTCGGATGGCAGAAATCGCAGACCGTTGCGGGGCTACGGTACATAAAGTGGAAACGGAATGGGGGAAAGTCATTACCTCTGCACAAGTCAAAAAGGCTTTGAAAAAATGTCCTAAACCTAAATTAGTAGCTTTGGTACATGCCGAAACTTCTACAGGTGCATTGCAACCTCTTAAAGAGATTAGTGATTTGGTCCATAATGCTGGTGGGCTATTGATGGTTGATGCAGTAACCTCTTATTGTGGCGTAGAATTGAGAGTGGACGATTGGAATATTGATGCTATTTATACTGGTACCCAGAAAAATTTATCTGCACCTCCTGGCTTATCACCTGTTAGTTTTTCTCCTGCTGCTGTAAAGGCTTTGGAAAATAGAAAAACAAAAGTACAAAGCTGGTTTTTAGATTTGAGTTTGGTGAAAAATTATTGGGCTGGCGCCAAAAGGGCTTATCATCATACCGCTCCTGTTTCTTCGGTTTTTGCTTTACATGAGGCTTTGGCTATTGTTTTGGAAGAAGGTTTGGAGAACCGATGGAATCGGCATCAAAGGGTACACCTATATTTAAAGAAACAATTGGAAAGTTTAGGTTTTTCTTATTTGGTCCAAAAGAAACATCGACTGCCTAATTTGAATGCCGTTTATTTACCAAAAGGTATTGATGAAGCAAAGATTAGAAAGCAATTATTGCTAGATTATAATATTGAAGTTGGTGGTGGATTAGGCGCTTTTGCTGGTAAGATTTGGCGGATTGGGATTATGGGGGAAAGTTGTACTAAGAATCATGTGAATTGTTTAGTAGGTGCTTTAAAAGAATTATTATAATTTTTTGACGCTGAATCCCGATAGCTATCGTGGACTGACTATTTATGACTTGTTTATGTTTTTTCTAGGAAAACAGACAACTTTAGAATAGAAAACATAATAAATCATAACTTCAAACAGCGTCCCTCAGCGTCAAAAAAAATCATCCAATCATGAAGCTAGAACACATCGGCATAGCCGTCAAGGATTTAAAAGAAAGCAATGCACTGTTCAAAAGCCTTTTCGGCAAACGACACTACAAAACAGAAGAAGTCGAATCTGAATCTGTTAAAACTTCTTTCTTCAAAACAGGGTCTTCTAAAATCGAATTATTAGAAGCTTCTGACCCGAATAGTGCCATCGCCAAATTCATTGAAAAGAAAGGCGAAGGCATTCACCACATCGCCTTTGAAGTGAAAGACATTCGAGCAGAAATGAAACGCTTGGAAGCCGAAGGTTTTAAAATTTTAAATAAAGAACCAAAGCGAGGCGCAGATAATAAACTGGTTTGTTTTATACATCCGAAAACCGCAAATGGCGTCTTGGTAGAATTATGTCAAACGATTAAATAATGATGAATGATAAACGATGAATGATGAACAACTAGTCTTGTTCTCGTTCATCGTTCATCATTCATAGTTCATCATTTCAAACTATGTCAGTAAAAAAAGAAATTTTAGATAAGAAGATAACGGAAGCTTACCTTGGTGGTGGACAAGTTCGCATCGACAAACAGCATAAAAAAGGAAAATTAACGGCTAGAGAACGGATACATTTTCTCTTGGACGAAGGGTCTTTTGAAGAAATTGGGGTCTTGGTCACGCATCGCACGACTGATTTTGGGATGGAAAAAGAATTGTATTATGGGGATGGGGTCGTTACGGGTTATGGTACGGTGAACGGTCGATTAATTTATGTCTTTGCCCAAGATTTTACCGTTTTTGGTGGTGCTTTGTCAGAAACCCATGCAGAGAAGATTTGTAAAATTATGGATTTGGCCGTCAAAGTTGGCGCCCCTGTGATTGGCTTAAATGATAGTGGAGGCGCGCGAATTCAAGAGGGTGTTCGGTCGTTGGGTGGCTATGCGGATATTTTTTACCGCAATGTGACTTCTTCGGGGGTCGTTCCTCAAATTTCAGCGATTATGGGACCATGTGCAGGTGGCGCAGTTTATTCGCCTGCGATGACGGACTTTACCATTATGGTAGAAAATTCTAGTTATATGTTTGTTACTGGACCGAACGTGGTTAAAACAGTAACAAATGAAGAAGTAACATCTGAAGAATTGGGTGGAGCAAGTGCGCATTCTACAAAATCTGGAGTTACCCATTTAACCGCTGTTAATGATATTGATTGTTTGAACCAAATCAAACAATTGATTAGCTATATGCCCCAAAATTGTGAGGACCAACCAGCTAAATTAGCTTATGAAATTGGCGATGAAGTACGAGAGCAATTAGAAACGATTGTTCCAGAAAATGCCAATCAGCCTTATGATATCCGCGATGTCATTAATGGCATTATCGATGAAGCCACCTTCTTTGAAATTCATAAAGACTATGCAGAAAATATCGTTGTGGGTTTTGCTCGTATTGCAGGTAGAAGTATCGGCATCGTTGCTAATCAACCGATGTATTTAGCTGGATGTTTGGATGTCAACAGTTCTAAAAAAGCAGCGCGCTTTACCCGTTTTTGTGATTGCTTTAATATTCCCTTACTCGTCTTAGTCGATGTACCAGGTTTTTTACCAGGTACGGACCAAGAGTGGAATGGCATTATTACTAACGGTGCTAAATTATTATATGCTTTTAGTGAAGCGACGGTGCCTAGAATCTCTGTCATTACGAGAAAGGCTTACGGTGGTGCTTACGATGTGATGAACTCCAAACACATCGGCGCAGATATGAATTTCTCTTGGCCTTCGGCAGAAATTGCCGTGATGGGTGCCAAAGGAGCGAGTGAAATTATCTTTAGAAAAGAAATCAAAGCAGCCACTGACCCCGCAGCTAAATTGGCTGAAAAAGAAGCGGAATACGCAGCTAAGTTCGCCAATCCTTATCGGGCTGCACAACGTGGTTTTATAGATGAAGTTATTTATCCTAAAAATACTCGACGGAAATTAATTAAGGCTTTTGCGATGTTAGAAAATAAGGCGGTGAGTTTGCCTAAAAAGAAGCATGGGAATATTCCTTTGTA
>CALJVJ010000080.1 GCA_937974625.1 uncultured Saprospiraceae bacterium | reverse complement strand
AATTTAAAGGTGACATCCCCTAACCCCCTTCGAAGGGGGAATTGTATTGTGCAAGAGAAAATCTTTGAAGTTAGCATATAAATTTATTCATTTTACAACTATACAATTAGGTGTTATAAGTCAACTTAAGTACCTAGTTTTCTTACTTAGAATCTTTGAAAATCTAGGCTAAGAAAAGAGGAATATTGCTTCAATATTTAACTTTATTCCTTATAGCGAAAAGGCCATTCCCCCTTTGAAGGGGGCTAGGGGGATGTCTCCCTAAATAAAAAATAAAATCATATCTTCCGAATAGCCTCGACAGGTCGCAATTTTATAGCCTTCCAAGCAGGATATAAAGAAGCCAGCAAAGCAGTAAAAAGCACTGATAAAGCTAAAGAAACATAATATTTTGAAGGCAATTCCGTATACACCTGTGTCTCCAAACCAAATTGTTCCATACTATCGGAGAAGGCACCTAAATCAATACCTACATTGCCAAAATAGTTGATAGTGAGCCAGCCTAAGAATAAACCAATCGGAGCTGCAACTAAGCCAAGCAATAAGGTCTCTATCACAATCATTCGAAAGACTTTGCCTTTATTCATACCAACCGCCATGAGCATACCTAATTCTCGATTTCGTTCTAGCACCGCCATTAGCATGGTATTGATGATACCAAAAATTAAAGCCAGCATAAAAATGGTCGTAAAGATGGTAGCGGAAATATCAATTTGAGATTCATACAGTTGTACTTCGGGAGAGATTTCTCGGTAATTTTGGACCAATAAATTTGGAAAGGTGGATTTGAACTGCTCGCCTATAGGAATCAATTCCTCTTTATTGGACAATACCACTGCCACCTGGTGTGCAACCCCTTCCTGCCCAATTAATCGGTTCAAATCCGTGCGTTTAACCATGATATTGCTTTGGTCAAACATTGTATTTCCTGTTTTATAAATACCAACAATTCTAAAAGCACCTGCGATGATATCATTATTAACATCTTGAAATTGAACAACTACTTTTTTTCGTATTTTTAGTTTGAGTTTCTCTGCCAATTCTTGGCTAATAATGATTTCATTTTTTTTACCATCCGTAAAATATTTTCCATCGACGATTTTAGTGTCAAAAGCGGTTACGGTTGCTTCTTTGACAGGGTCAACCCCTTTAATCGTCACCCCTCGTGCACCTCTAGAACTACGCAGCATACCATTCACAACGGTACGCAAAGTAGCGGTTTGGACCATGGGTGTAGCTTCGACTTTTTCTAAGGTTGCATTAGGGTTTTCTAGTAGATATTTGATTTCTTTATCTTCTACAAAATCAGGATGGTGTAGTTGTAAGTGAGAGGTCTCATTTTGGATAGCATTTTTTACATAGCCACCAACGATGGCACCAGAAAAAGCCACAATAAATAAGATAGACCAAACACCAATTAACACGGCACCAATAACGACCAAACTTCGAGTTCGACTCCGCCAAATATTTCGCCAAGCTATTTGTAGTAACATATAGTAAGGTTTAAAGGTATAGAGGTAGAAGGGTTTAAAGGTGGAGTTGCATAGATACGTTTGTACCGCTATACCACTCGACCTTTCTACCTTAATTTCGCATTGCTTCTACGGGCTTTAATTTCATAATAGTAATTAGCGGATATAGTGCTAAAACGCTGGTAACCAAAAAGATAATTAAAGCTTGTTTGAAAAATATACCAAATTCAAAGGCAGTGGGTAAAGTGCTTTGGATGCCCATTTTTTCGTAAGCAACTACCGCTTCTTCTCCCATGATTGCCATATCAATTGGATGTATATTAAAATAATAAACTAAAGGAATACTCATCAAAATGCCGACGGCTGCACCAACCATAGCGACCATAATGGTCTCTAACCAAATAATGGAAAAGAGTTTGCCACGCCGCATCCCAATAGCTGTTAAAACGCCAAATTCGTAGCTCCGTTCTTTGGTCATCATCAGTATTGTACCGAAAATGGCGAAGGTGATGAGGAGGTATAAAATACCTAAAACGATGTATCCACCAGCCTCATCTAATTGTCTAGCTTCTACTAATTCGGGTATTAGTTTTTGCCATTCTAGCACTTCAAATTTCTCAATAGGAATTAGCTGTGTTTTTAAATCAGCTACCGCTGTTGGTACTGTTTTCCTATCCGCAATTTTTAATGCCAAGGTGGTCACTCGACCTTCTGCACCATAAAATGTAGCCGCAGTTTTGAGCGGTAAGATTAAAAGGCGTTTATTTAAATCGGGTAAGCCAAATTTGAAAATACCTTTTATTGAGTATTTGCCAGCAGCATTCACCCCATGATAGCCTTGAGAAATAATAACCAAGGTATCTTGTACGCCCAAGCCTAATTTTTTAGCCAACCCACTAGCCACGATTACAGCATTATCGGATGCTGTTAAATAGGTTCCTTCTATAATTTTATCAGCAATGCCCGTCAACTCATTTTCTTTTTTTGGGTCTACACCCAAAACAAGTACGCCCGAAGTCAGATTACCACTTGATGCCAATGCAAAAGATTCAATCCTAGGTACCACGTCCTCTACTAAATTTACCTTTTGAGGTAAAGCAGCTAAAGCATCATCAAATTCAATCGAATTATCAATCGTTTGGTCTTCCCAATAGCCGTTACCATGAATTTGTACATAGCCAAAAAATTGGTTGACTGCCCCATCAATGACCGTATCCCAAACACCTTTTTGAAAAGACCGCATAAACGATGCTAAAAAGACGGCAAAAGCAATCGCCGCTATGGTGATAAGCGTTCGTCTTTTGTTTCGCCAAATATTTCGCCATGCTAATTGTAGAAGCATTTTTTAAAAGGTTTAAAGGTATAGAAGTTTATGGGTATAAAAGGCGGAGGTGTTTTTAGGTCGAGTACCTTTGTACCTATGAACCTTTACCTCTCTATGCCTCAATTTCGCATAGCTTCCACTGGTTTTAACCGCATTATCGTAAATAATGGATATAGTGCTAAAATGCTGGTAATCAAAAAGACAATAAATGCTTGCGTAAAAAATATATTCCATTCAAAAGCTGCGGGTAAGTTGCCTTGTAAGCCAAACTTTTCATAAGCAGCGGCAGCTTCTTTGCCCATCATTTCGATAGTCAAAGGTTTGATTTTTAGATAATAAACGATAGGTACACTCATTAAAATACCGACGATAGCACCAACCATAGCGACCATTATGGTTTCTAGCCAAACAATGGAAAATAGTTTGCCTCGTCTCATTCCAATAGCTGTCAAAACGCCAAATTCGTAGCTTCGTTCTTTGGTCATCATTAGAATGGTTCCGAAAATAGCGAAGGAAATCAACAAATATAAAATGGCAATGAAGATATAATTTCCACCTTCTTTGAGTTGTCGAGTTTCTACTAATTCAGGCATGAGTTCTTTCCAATCCATCAACTCGTATTGCTCCATATTAGGCATATAGGCTTGGACACCTGCGATGGCTCCTGGAACACTTTCTTGATTAGGTATTTTTAAAACTAGAGTGGTTACTCGACCTTCCGCACCTAAAAAATGAGCGACAGTTTCGAGTGGGAGGTATAACAAACTTTTATTTAAATCAGGTAAACCCATTCGGAAAATCCCTTTGATGGGATATTTGCCTGCTGAGTTGACGCCATGATACCCTTGAGAAAGGAGAATAAGCGTATCATTTAACTGCAAACCTAACTTATCCACTAGTCCTTCTGCTGCAATTATGGCATTTTCTGAGGGACTCGCTAAGTAATTTCCTGCTATTAATTTATCCGCTACTTGTGTTAAATCTTGTTCTTTTTCTGGGTCGATACCGATGACTAAAACGCCTGTTGAGCGGTCTCCTGCTGCTGCCAGTGCAAAAGTTTCTATTCTAGGAACGATTGCTTCTACCTCTTTAACTTGCTGCGGAATATCTTTTAAAGTACTATTAAATTCAAGGGAATTATCAATAGATTTTTCTTCCCAATACCCATTTCCATGAATCTGTGCATAGCCAAAATATTGTTTGACCGCACCATCAATCATCGCATCAAATACCCCTTTATTAAATGAAATGGCGAAGGCTGCAAAAAAGACGGCAAAAGCAATAGCACTGATAGTGATGAGTGTCCGTCTTTTATTCCGCCAAATATTTCGCCATGCTAACTGTAGGAGCATATTGGTTGATTGATTATTGATTTATTGGTTGATTGCCTTTCAGGCTACTTCCCATTGTCCTACCTAACCCTTTTCATCCTTTGCACAGTAAAGAAATTAGATTTTATTTCTTTATCAAAAGTCATTGACAAATATTCGATTCTAGTTTTATGACCTTCCTCTTCGGCAGGAATGATTTCCATAACCATAGGTAAAGTACGTCCACCTAATTTCCCGATTTTTTTACCATACATGGTATTCACTAAATAATCATCTTCATCGTAGAATTCGGTTTTCAATTGGAGAAAATCCTTTTGGTCTACCCAAACTTTTACTTTTCCCCATACCACCGCAGCTTCTTCCTTTGGCACCAAAGTAATTTCCCAACAAGTACGTTCTTCTATGACTGTTTCGTCAGTGATGGCCTGGTCATAATCATTGACAATAGAAGACTGTTTGACCAAATCATCATTCGTAAAATCAGACCCCATCCAGCTTTGCGACATCATGCTTGGTGGCATTTTAATTACTCGGTCGATAGTCGGCTGCCAGTTCCACAATTCTTTATCTCTTTTTAGAAAAGCAGCACCTTTATCTCTCGCAGGGGCAGTTACTAAGATTAGGGAAAAATCATCGCCGCTAGCCCATGATTTCATTGTCATTTCTCGGGTCCAATCAGGTCGAATGATAGACATTTTGATTTCACCTTGGTGATAATCACCTTGTGCTTTTTGATTTGCCTTTTCAATGATTTCTGTAGCGGTTAAGTCTTGTGAAAAAACGGATGTGCTAGAGAAAATCAAACAACAAAAAAGAAAGAGTATATTTTTCATATTTTAAATATTTGCCGGGTGTCGGTTATAAAATGTCGGTTAGCCCAAATGTATACTATCAGGATGTGTAAAAGTCTCCACCAAAGCTTTTGCCATTTCATCAATAGGATATTCATTACCCATATGGAGATAATGAAGCATAATTCCGTCCATAGCTGCCCCTAAAAGAAAAGCAGATTGCATTGGGTTAGGAGATTTAAGTTTAGTGAAAAGTTCGATACCTTTTTGAACGCCCCACTTTTTTTGTTCCTCTAACAAATCTTGGACGGAACTTAGAATATCTTGCTGATGCGCCAAAGAAGTCAATAATTTCCAAAATTGAAAATTAGCTTTTACATGATTCATCGTGTCTAAGACCAAATGTTCCAATTCTAAAATAGGGGAAGCATAGTCCTCCATGGCATGCTGAATCAAATCATGTCCCTCCGTTATGGCTTTGCTGACAATAGCCCTCAATAAGGCTTGTTTGCTTTCAAAGTAATTATACATTAAGCCTTTAGAAATCTCCGCTTTTTTGGCAATCTCACTAATTGAGGTATTTTTATAGCCCTTAGTGGCAAATAGCTCTAATGCCGTATTAAGGATTTTTTCCTCACTACGCGCCCGCATTTCCTTAAATCTTTTTTTTGCTTTAGTTGCCATTGTGAAAGTGATTGACCAAACGTTCAGTCAAAAATAATTTAAAGAAAGGAGATTTCCAAATGGTTATCGACAAATACTTGTTTATTAATGGCGAAAGGTGGGAAATATCGGATGGAAATTTTTTTATAAAGCAAGTGTGCTAGGGACAAAAAAAGGTCCAATAAAATGCAAGACATTCTATTGGACCTTTTTAAATCTAAATGATAGATTTTATTTTTCGCCCGTTTGTTCTACAACCAAACTACCTTTACCAAGGCGGTTGACGGTACAATTGTCGGGAACAAATATTCTTATATTAATAGTTTCTTGTGCCTCGCCTTTTTTAGTTCGAATGGGGCGCCTATTGAGTTCTTTTAAGCGTAGTTCAATTTCTGTATCAGTCGTACTTTCAACGATTTCGTATCTACCTTGGTTAATGAAATGCTTTAAAATATTTGGTGGTATATTTTCCATTTTAACTTTAGTTTCAGTCAAAATAGTATTACCAGCCCAAGTTTCAACCTCATAGGGAGCATCTAGGCTTAACGTAATAGCATTACGGTCACCCACTTCGAAAGATTGGTGAATTACTTGAGCAGAAGAAGGAACTGGCGTGTACAGTGAAGCTAAATACACAAAGGTGTAGAGCAAGGTAGTCATTATTGTTCTAGTTTTTGTTGTTAAATTGCTTAGGGGGGAGATGGCAATTTTACCGCAGTCAACGGTTAGTTTACTAGAATCAAAGATAATAGAAATATTACTACTTTTCATGCTGTGGGGGATTAATAATTTAAAAATTTTAGACTAATGTTGTCTAAAACTGAATTATTTTGTTGAAAATTGCTATTTGCTGACATTTTTATCCAAATTGTCAGCTGTTTAGCAAAGGAGATATTTGAGAGGGTTTAGTATAATAAGCTAAATACAATTTTGCTGCCAGATTTTAAGTCGCAAGGAAAATTGTAAAAATAGTATAAAGTATTTAATTTGTTGGGGAATTGTTGTAAAAATTAGGAGGGGTATAAAATAGTCTTCCGTAAAGTTATAAGGTTCTTAGTTTTAATCCAACTAATCATGTCACAAACATCAATCTACGGCATTTTTAGGTGTATGTAAAGCAATTACGCACTACTTTTTTACTCTTTATTAAGTGAAATTGTTTAAAGTTATTCTGATGGCGTGCTTGCAAGTCATTGAAAATCAGCCTCCCGTCCGCATGCGGTTCATTCGCTTTGCGAACTCATAGCTATTTATGTTTTCCGTAGCTAAGCAGGGTGACCGAGAATGCATTTTCGTAATCGCCAAATTTATTTGGCTGGTTGATTTTCAGCACTTTATGAGAACCAGCCAATTAAAATTGGCGGTTACAAGTAGTTCTCGGTCACCCTGTTTGGCTACGAAAAAATAAAGGAGCTTCATCTTGATTTCCAAGCACTTACAATCAGTCTCCTAACAAAATCTTAAACAACTTCAGTATAAAATTTTATTATAAAAAATAAGATGGAATCAATCGTAACTTTTAATACAAATTTAGAAAGGAAACCGTCAAGTTTATCTTGGAACTATACTATAGAAGTTCCTTTAGATATTG
>CALJVJ010000079.1 GCA_937974625.1 uncultured Saprospiraceae bacterium | reverse complement strand
TACTGCCTATAGCCTAAGAAGTCGCTACGTTTCGCCAACCATTTTTCAACCAAGACCAAGCCGAATTCACTGCTTTCTCCTTTTTTGGAATGGTGATAGTTATCGTTGTTCCTTGCCCTTGCTCACTTTCTAAATTGACAGTCCAACCGTGGGCTTTGCAGATATTTTTGATATAAAACAATCCTAGACCAAAGCCTTTTACATCGTGAATATTGCCTGTAGGCACTCGATAAAATTTATGGAATACTTTGCCGTGGTATTCTTTTTTGATGCCGATGCCATTGTCTTTTATGGTTAATTGGATTTCTCCATTTTTCTGTTCCGCACTTATTTGTATTTGAGGGTCTTTTTTACAGTATTTCAAAGCATTGTCCAATAAATTATGTAGGACATTGGTCAAGTGATGCTTGTCCGCTTTAATGGTCGTTTTGCCGATGTGAATGCTTCTTTGCAGGCTGCCTTTTTGCTCTTGTATTTTTATTTCTACACTATTCAATACACTATTTATCAAGGCGGCTAACTCTACTTTTTCTTTGTTCAGTTGGAAATTATCTTGTTCTACTCGCGCTATTTGTAAGACCTTTTCTACTTGGTCATTCAATCTTTTATTTTGGTTCTTTATGATATTCGCATAGCGTTGAAGTCTTGGACTTTCTGCCACTTCGGGAGCATTGGCAAAGACATCCGCAGAAATTTTTATAGTTGAAATGGGTGTTTTAAATTCATGCGTCATATTGTTGATAAAATCCTTTTGCATCTCAGACAATCGCTTTTGTCGAAGGATTATGGCGATGGCATACCCAAAAAAGAAAACGGAGAGCAATAATATTATGGTAAAGAATACCGAACGATACATCTGCCCCAACATGTAACTTGTCCTTGTCGGAAACCGAACGCCAAAATAATAGGTGAACCCGTCCATTTTGGGCAAATCTCCTAAGGTGGTCGTCAATTCTTTTTCCTCAGAAACAATCTCACAATAATTTCCATCGACCATTTGATTACTAGAGCAATCATAAATACCATATTCAAATGGCAATATTAGCTTATGGTCTACCAAAGATTTATACAAATAATACTCTAAGGTTGCTGCCTGTATGGTATTATTCACATTGACTACATAATAATTCGAGGACCGCTGATTGATTAAATCTTTACTGGGCAAAGCAAAACTGTCTTGTTTCGCTAAATCTTGGGCGACCTGCATCAAGGCCAAATTAGCGGTCTGGTGAAATTCATCTTCTTGCAAATTCCACGTTTGCATCACCCAATACGATTGTATCACCAAGATGCCGACGATGGCAAGGGTGCCCAAAATAACTACACGTTTGATGCTACTGCTATTCATTTACCTATGTTTCGTCCCTGCGGGACTACCTATGTTGAGTCCCTATGGGACTAACTATGTTGAGTCCCTATGGGACTTTATCTATGGGGCTTTTTTTAGTTGCCGTGAAATTCCATGTTGGGTAGCTTTTCTCCTCTTTTTAAGAACCGATTGAACCAGAAAATTACGTCCTCATTCACTTCTGACCGATATTGTTTGATGCCGTGGTCTGCTCCTTCAAATATTTTTAAGCGATAGGGTATTCTATGTTTGTCTAATTCTATGGCTAATTTTAAAGAATGGGTCGATTTTACTCGCCAGTCTGAATTACCATGCATGATTAATAAGGGCACATCCTTGGGAAATTTATCTGCCCAAAATACTGCAGACCTTTTCTTTAACTCTGCTTCTTTATTTTCCCAGTAATTTGGAATTAATTCTGCGTAGACATTGGTCTCCATATTCGGTCGGTCAATTTCGGTAATATCGGCTGTTGCACCACCAACCGCGGCTGCTTTTATTTGATTTGTTTTGGTCAAAGCCAAATAAGTCATCATCCCACCTCTACTCCACCCGTACATCCCTATTTTACTAGCATCTGCTTTAGGTAGTTCTTTAATAGCCTCGATTAAGTTGAGGACATCATTAATGTCTTTTCCGCCAAATTCATCTTCCCCTTCGCTTTTTCCCCCACCGCGATAATTACAACCAATCACCACATAGCCTGCTTGAGCTAGAGGTCCAAATCCATAAACAGCAGGATAGGTTCTATTACCACCATATAAAGATAATGCCCCAAAACTTCGATTGCCCCCTCTATTAAAAATAATAGCAGGATATTTTCCTTCCTTTTTTGGAATAGCTGCAAAGGCTTCAATTTTCAGCCCATCACTCCAATAGGTTATTTCAAAAAAATCAATTCCTTCCTGTGAGGTAGCTTCTTCCGATTCTACTTTTATTTGGCTAATAATTATGGGTGTTTGTGTTTGGCAGCATGGTTGTAACACAAAATTTAGACATAGAAAAAGTAAAATGCGATTCATAACGGCTATTTGGTGATTAATTTACTTTACGCAAATTGCCAAAAAAAGTCGGTATTGGAAAGGCTTTATTTTTGATTAACAGGGCATTAACAATCCGTAAATTAGGCTAAGGAACTAGGAAAAATATAATCTACCCATCTTGCGGAATTATTTTGCGCTTCTTTCCCGATAGCTATCGGGATTGCTAAAATACTCATTACCTCTTGGGGTAACTCCGTTTTTAGCGCCTCGAATAAGAACAAACTAATACCACCATTTTGGGTACCTTATTTATTTCCTACTACTCTAACAGCAATAGTAAAATGAAAATTAATAGGACCAATAAGAAAAACCCCAGATGTTTTTGCGCATACCTTTTTTCTTCCCCGCCAAAAATTCTTGCATGTTTTTCCTGCTCGCCTAGTCTTATCCCAACCAAAGTACTCAAAGCAAATGGAAGCCAAAAGAATAGAATTATACCTAAAAAAACTTTTAGGACGATTAAAAAGAATCCCATATTTCCCCAGGACTTACTACCAATACTACCTGCTTGAGACACCACTCCTCCAAAAATACCCGCCGTCAATACAGGCAATGCCTTAATCGTATAGGCGATATACCGAATGAAGGGTCGAAACCAACGCACCTCACTTTTTAGCGCTAATTTATAGCCTCTGTATCCTTCGCCACTAGTCGGGTCTTTGCGCAAAGCAGTTTGAAAGAAATGCTGCGCTTCTGTAAAATGTCCTTTTTCTAAAGCTAACCAGCCTTGATTGCTGTGGGTTTGTGGATGGTTAGGGTCTATACTTAAGGCTAAATCGAAAGCTGCTTTGGCTTGCTTCTTTTTACCTCTTAAATTTAAAAGTTCCCCTTTCAGATTATGCAAATCAACCTTATCAGGGGCGATAGCAATGCCTTTATTTACTAATCTAGTTGCTTTTTTGAATTTATGCTGCTCTTTGGCTAATAAGGCTTCGTATTTAAAAAATTGATACCCATAGGGATAAAGACTTTTGCCTAAGTCGATAACTTTGGTGAGTTCTTTATAATTTTTTGAATGGAAATAAGTGATGGTTAAAACCACAAAGGCTTGAAAATTTGGCTGTTGAGCATTGGATTGTTTTGCGAAAGTTATTGCTTGCTCAAAATCATTTTGCTGTAGCCGACATAGGGATAATAAGGCTAAGGCAGGGCTATCATTTGGAGATTCGCTTAAATAATCTTTAATCAATTGCTCCGCCTCTTTTGGTCGACTTAAGTCAATCAAATAGTGGGCTTTTTGTAGCAAACGATTTACGCCAAAAGACATGAGGGCAAATGTTTTATAAGTGTGGGTACAGAGAACGTAGGAAATTTAAAATCTAAAAGTAGGCTAATCTAAGCGATTTCAGGTAGACAATCTTGAATTTTATACATATTCAAGTCTAAAAGGGATTGATGTACATCTAATTCTGCTCTCAATAATTTTTGTACAATTTTAAAAGCAACATTTGCGGTGGTAATAGCTGATTGCTCTGATTTATTCGCCAATAATACCCAAAATTTTCCTGTTGGACTAAAGGCTAAACTCTTTGCGCCTATACCGCTCTTTTGTAATAATTTCACACAATCCAGCGCTAAGTCTTTTTGCTTCTTTTCTGATAAGAAAGAACAGTTCTCCTTATTCAATCCTAATTTCAACAGAAAACTTTGATTTCCTAATTCCAATTCTTCTTTTACAGATTCCTTAAAAGGAGCAATGGCTAAAATACCTGAAGGCAAAGCATCTTGATTCCTTTGGATAGTAGGTCGCCTCTTTTTGGTCCCCCCTTTAATCTGCTCCAAAGGCAATCCTTTAGGCATAGCAATAGTTGCTATAGCTACCGCATTATTTTCCTTGGGAATAATAGTAGTGCTAGATTTCTTAAAATTAAAAGAAATGATAGGGCGAGTAATGAATCGGCCTATTTTATTGAGGAAGCTTTTTTCAAGTACGTTGTTCATCTCTTAGTTTTTGTTATTAGTAATGTGACTTTCAATAGTCTGTTTTTCCATCAAAAATAGTTTTTGATAAAAAATAGGTTGATAGGATATTACTTGAGAGGGTGTTCGTGTGAGCGGTAAAACTTTCTTGTAGGTATGGAATAGAATAGCAATAAGTATGCCATTATCACTTAGTCTTCGCATATTACTTATTTTTTATCTAGAATGTCAATTTTTGTATTGTCTAATACTAGCATAACGGTAGTTTGTTTGGTTTGACCGATATACATTTCTCTAGTTTCACATGCTTACAAGCTTTAATTTCAACCTAAAAACTTTCAAATTTTTAGCTTATCCTACTATTATAAATTCGCCTTGATATGCTACCAAAAAAACCTTATTTAGACAAAATCAAAATAATTCATCCACATCATGAACTTTTGTTTATACTTTTTTGTATAAATAGAGAATTATCCGTTCTTTTGCAAAAAGTAACACAAATGTGAAGAGTAAGTAGTTTAAGACTGATTGCATTTTCATCTAGGTCTTAAACCATTCATCTCACACCTTAAGCCTATATATATAATGAGCGAAGTATTAAGCGAATCCATGCAGGTCTTAGAAGACCAAACGAATAGTGATTATAAATACGGATTTACCACAGATGTGGAAATGGAAGCCTTTCCTAAAGGTTTGAATGAAGATATTATCCGTCAGCTTTCCGCTAAAAAAGAAGAACCTGAATTTTTATTGGAGTATAGACTTAAAGCTTTCCGGCATTGGCAAACTTTAGAGGAACCATCTTGGCCAAATGTTGACTATCCAAAAGTCAGTTATCAAGACCTTTATTATTATGCTGCGCCAAAGAAAAAGCCTCAACTAGGTAGTTTAGATGAAGCAGACCCTGAGTTAATCAAAACTTTTGAGAAACTAGGTATTCCTTTGAATGAGCAAAAGGTGTTGGCAGGTGTAGTGGCAGTGGATGCGGTGTTTGATAGTGTTTCTGTCAAAACTACTTTTCAAGATACTTTATCCAAATTGGGGATTATCTTCGGTTCCTTTAGTGAAGCAGTGAAGAATCACCCTGAATTGGTTAAAAAATATATGGGGTCCGTTGTACCTTATACCGATAATTATTTTGCTGCTTTGAATGCTGCGGTTTTTAGTGATGGGTCTTTTACTTTTATTCCTAAAGGGGTTAAATGTCCTATGGAATTATCGACTTATTTCCGTATCAATGCTGCCAATACTGGTCAGTTCGAGCGGACATTGATTATTGCAGAGGAAGGCAGTACTGTTTCTTACTTGGAAGGTTGTACAGCACCAATGCGAGATGAAAACCAATTGCATGCGGCGGTGGTAGAATTGATTGCTAAAAAAGATGCGTCTATTAAATACTCTACGGTACAAAATTGGTATCCTGGTGATAAAGATGGAAAAGGGGGTATCTATAACTTCGTAACGAAGCGAGGGATTTGTGAAGGGGCTAATTCTAAAATTTCTTGGACACAAGTAGAAACGGGTTCTGCAGTGACCTGGAAATATCCTTCTTGTATTCTAAAAGGAGATAACTCAGTTGGTGAATTTTATTCTGTAGCAGTTACGAATAATTACCAACAAGCAGATACTGGAACGAAAATGATTCACCTAGGAAAAAACACGAAGAGTACCATTATCTCCAAAGGTATTTCCGCTGGAAAAAGTCATAATTCTTACCGTGGTTTAGTAAAAGTAGGTAAGAAAGCCACCAATGCACAGAACTTCTCCCAATGTGATTCTTTATTGATGGGCGATAGATGTGGTGCACATACTTTCCCTTATTTAGAAGTAGAAAATAATACGGCAAGAGTAGAGCACGAAGCAACGACTTCCAAAATTGGCGAAGACCAATTATACTATTGTAAACAAAGAGGTTTGAGCGAAGAAGATGCCATCAACATGATTGTCAATGGTTACTGTAAAGAAGTTTTCAATGAATTGCCAATGGAATTTGCCGTGGAAGCACAGAAGCTTTTAGCGATTAGTTTGGAAGGTAGTGTGGGGTAAGGTAGTTTGCCGTTTAACGATAGCGCTTTTTGAGATTGAGATTGTTTTTTTGAAATTGAAATTGAAGTTATAAATGACAGTGGTTATTTTTCTTAAAGTATAAATTAAAAGAGATTGTAAGAAAATCATAGCTCAAAAGATAAATTCGTTAACATCCAAACGCTTTATCGCCATGAAAAACATCCTGACTGTATTATTTTTCATTCATTTATCTCTGTCCCTCTTTGGGCAAAATCCCATAATTAAAGAAGAACTCTTTGAAGAACGTAACGGTGAATGGGTCAAAGTGACCATTATAGACCGCGCCTTTGATGACCAAGGCAATTTGACGTACGAAGAAACCCTTTATTTTGATAATCGATTTCAAAAATGGATTCCTTATATAGAAAATCGATATGATGCGAATGGGAATAATACCGAATCAATTTTTAAGTCACTCCTATCAGAAGAGCTTGGTTTTTATATAGACTATACCCTCCGCCAATTTAATGAGGTAGGAGACTTATTAGTACAAGAATCATTTGTTAAGGAAAATAAAGATAGTGAGCAGGTGCTCACTCGAAGAGTAACCAATGAATATCTAGATAATTGTACCTACCTGCAACGTATTTATCAAAAAGAAGGTGATGCCCCTCTTGAATTGTCCGTGCTGCTTTTGTTCGTTTATGACAAAAATTGTGTACATGCGGAAACCATCCGAAGTGATGACTTATCAATAGATATTAATTCCTTTAGAAATCAAGTTAGGATAACCTTTGAACCCACGAGTAATGGAGGTCAACGGCGAATCGTCGAAAAATTGACTTGCCCTGATGAACTTGGTTGTGATACATGGGAAGTTCAAAGTAGAAATACTTATGATGCAGAGGGTCGGTTAATTATTAATGAATCTGGTTCTATCCAAGGGTCTTACAGATTTATCGTTTCCACTGATTATGAACCTACCCAAAAGGTGATTACTACGGATTCTTATGCTAGAACCTTTGGGGACTCAACTGGTCAACAGTTAGTTAATAGACGGATTATTACCTATGATTTGGAAGATAATGTTTTATCATCAATATATATTGACCCATTTTCAATCAGGGAAGCGGTCTCTGAATATAATGATAAAGGGTTTATCCATAAAACCTTATTAGAAAATAGGGTAAAAAATTCGACTGGCATTCAGGTATTTAGAGATACTTTCAATTTTCTCTATCAATACTATTGTGATGATTTGTTAGCTGAGCAACTTATTGATTATGGAGATAACGCTAGAAGCAAAATGACTTTCAGTTATTTATACCCTGCTGATTGCGGACAAGTGAATACGATTGTTGATTTTTCGCTTTTTCCAAATCCAGCAAAATCTTTACTGAATATTGAAAACGAAGCATTTAGCAATGGTAATTATACCTTCGATATTTTTGACCTTACGGGTCGGCATATTCGAAGTTTTTCCAATTATAGAAGTGCTACCCAAACCGTCAATTTAGAAGATTTGCCGAATGGCGTTTACCAATTGAGTATTCAAAATATAGATGGCCGTACAACTAAGCCATTTATTATTCAACGATAATAAACGTGGAAACACTAAAACATATAAAAGTCATCGCCTTCGACGCCGATGACACCCTTTGGGTTAACGAACCCTATTTTAGAAAAGCAGAAGACCAATTTTGTGGGTTGTTGGCGGATTATTTACCGCAACACAGCTTGGAAAAAGAATTCTTTGCCGTTCAAATAAAAAACTTACCGCTCTACGGTTATGGTATCAAAGCATTTACGCTGTCCATGATTGAAGCGGCCATGTCGATTTCTAATAAAACCATTCCCTTGTCTGCCATCGAAAAAATGATGGGTATCGGGAGAGAGATGTTGGAAGCACCTGTGGTATTAATTGAAGGAGTTGAACCTGTTTTGCAAACTTTGCAAGGCAAATACCGACTCGTTTTAGCCACCAAAGGTGATTTATTGGACCAAGAACGCAAACTAGAAAAGTCTGGTTTGGCATCCTACTTCCACCATATTGAAATCATGTCGGAAAAGAAAGTACCGAATTATCAAAAATTAATTCAGCATCTGGATATTGCTCCTAATGAGTTGCTAATGATTGGTAATTCTTTGAAATCGGATGTATTACCGCTTTTGGAATTAGGCGCACATGCTTTTCATGTGCCTTTTCATACGACTTGGGCCTATGAGAAAGTAGAGACGACTATAGAGAATGAACGGTTTCGGGGGTTGGACCAAGTGCAGCAGGTTTTGGATTATTTATAGACAAAAAAATGGAAAAAGGAAAATCGCTCAAGCGAATGGCTATATTAGATAAAACGTCATGCAACTAGTAATGCTCCATAAAAACTGGTTGCACTGCATATACGCGATAGTAATACCCAATTAATGTCGAAAAAAAATAAAGAAAATAAAGACCAAAATCAAGTACTAAAAGCTTGGACTAAAATTTCAGACGAAACTGGAATTCACGTCCATATGATAGGTCATATACATAAATCTGTTATAAAAGAAAGAAAAGAAGGCATTAAAGGTAGCTCAAAAAAGCTCTGTCATTTTATCATTCTAGATTTAATAAATAATGACAATGGATTAGTAAAAGATATTTTAGCAAATAATGGTATAAATTCTAGTGAAGATTTTGGAGTTGTAATCAAAGGTTTATGTGATGAAGGTTTGTTAATTAAAGAAGACGACGACAGCTTTGATGACTTTAAGGGTCATTTTACCTTAGACACCATAGAACAATTCATCAAGGATAATAATCTTAAGAAACAAATGGACTGGTATAAAACTTTCAGCCAATTCGTATATTACTTGGGGTTTACAATTATTGCTTTGTCTTATTTTACTAAAATTTCGAATAAAATAGGTTGGTTGGGATTGGGTATTGCAATACTTGGCTGGATTCTATTGAAGTATAGAAATAAAATAGAGTCCCAAGTAAAAGTATTTTAAACAAAAAGGGAATCACTAATCCATAAAACCAGTTAACGCGAGGTTCTGCCTCGTGAAAAGCATTAAACATAAGCTAATAAAGGTAAAATCTATGTCTGCCAGAGGCAGAAAAATAATATACACGAGGTACAGCCTCGCGCGAACATAGCAAATGATAAGTTGCTCGAGCAAGAATGCTCAAGCTACGGTTCGAGCGCTATTTGAAAATTATAAATTGAAAATTGAAAATTACAACCGACCCAACATACGAAACAGAACACCTCGTTAGCGCGAGGCTGTGCCTCGTGAAAAGCATTAGGCAGCCTCTGGCTGACAATTAATGAACATTGACCAACTTAAAGTCATTAATCAATTGCTGCCAGAGGCAGAAGAATGCCAAACACGAGGCACAGCCTCGCGCCAACAGATTTGCTCGGACAAGAATGCCTAAGCTACAGTATCAACGCTTTTTGAAAATTGAAAATTGAAAATTATAAATTGAAAATTGAAAACTTCAAACAACCCAACATACGAAACAGAACGCCTAATCATCCGACCAACTACCGTCGACGATGCGCCATTTATCCGCGAGGTAATGAATACGGAAGGTTGGTTAAAAAATATTGGAGATAGAAAAGTCTATACCAACGAAGATGCAGTCAATTATATCAAAGAAAAAATGCGTCCACAACAAGAACGATTGGGCTATTCTAATAATACGGTCATTCGGAAAAGTGATTTGACAAAGATGGGAAGCTGTGGTTTATACGACCGAGAAGGATTAGAGGGTGTGGATATCGGTTTTGCCTTTTTACCTCAATATGGTGGACAAGGCTATGCTTTTGAAGCGGCAAATAAGATAAAAGAATTGGCTTTTGGCCCATTTGGTTTGTCGATTATTAGTGGGATTACGATTGAGGCGAATATTCCTTCTCGTAAGTTGTTGGAGAAATTGGGTTTGAAGTTTATAAAATATATGCATTT
>CALJVJ010000078.1 GCA_937974625.1 uncultured Saprospiraceae bacterium | reverse complement strand
GAAATCGCCACATAGTTGAAAAAATATACTATAATTACCAACTAAAAATGGCTGCCACCAAGCATCCGTAATTTCATTGCTCGATACGATAGGATGCAATTGACTATCTATCCCATAGGCAGGAAAAAAAAGCAAACTATTCAACAAAAAGAATAATATCCAGCTCAGAATAGCAAAAAATAGATGGCTTTTTTTTAGCATTGCCTTTTTTAAAAATCAATAGAATTGTTAACAATCGAATAAAACCTAAAAGTAAAAAATAATTGGAACGAACAAATACAAAATGGATAATAAGCAATGCGATTGTAATGAGCCTTGCATTATTCTTAGCAATTAACACCCAATCTGTTTTTTGGTTGCCCTTGCTTGCGTTTAGTTCTTTCAGTTATCTTTTTTATTCCGCGTACCGAAGCATTCCAAGCAGTGAAAGTATCAACAAACTAAGTAGTTACGCCAATCAAATAACCGCTTTTAGGTTTCTACTTAGTGCCCTTACCGCCTTAGCAGTTTTTCAATTACCAGCAACCATTAGTTTTTGCTTATTTGGTTTTGCGATTCTATTAGATGGATTGGATGGGTATTTAGCTCGAAAATATAAGCAAGCTAGCGAAATAGGCGCCTTATTCGATAAAACAGTGGATGCTTATTTTGTTTTAATGCTCTCTTTTATTTTAGTGGTCAAATATGATGTTCCATTCTGGTTCTTAGGTATTGGTTATTTGCATTATGGCTATGAACTATTATTATTAGGATTAGGTTGGCAGGATTTAGTTATCCCTAAAAATCCAATTGGAAAGTATATAGCTGCTTTATTATTCATTAGTGTATTAAGTCCTTTTATCCTGCCTGAATATTTATATCTCCTTATCCTTTATTTGGCGGCTATTTTAGTGAGCTTTTCTTTTGGTTTATCTTTCTTTTATAAATTTAAGGCAGCATCAGTCAAGGGATAGACAAAATCTATCAATTTTTACACGATTTTAACGCAAAGTCTTACCTAAAAGTCGAATTAATCCCTAATTTGGCGAAAATTTATATTCATTTAGCAAAGTGCCTCATTGGAAAATATTTGGAATGCCATCCTTAATTTGAAAGAAGCTATTAAAGCTTACCCTCAACCTATTCATACCTGTTGGATTAATGGAGACACGGCAGTGGTTCATATCAATAAAGAACCTTCTGATTTAAATCGAACGATTCTTATACATTGTGATAACGAGGCGCCAGCAGTAGCAGACGTTGCTACCTTCTTATTAACAAGTGTAGGCAATATTACCCTCGCCAATCCCAAAGGGTTCAATGAAGCAGAAGTACTATTTTTAAAAAAATATTTGCCTTACTGTTTTATTTCGCTTAAAGCAAAAAGGCTAAAAAGAGCCATTACCATTACGCATTTTGCCCAAACGCTTGATGCTAAAATAGCTACCAATACTGGTGACTCTAAATGGATAGGCAATTCAGAAAATCTTATTCATGCACACCGTATGCGTGCGCTCTGTGATGGCGTATTGGTGGGTAGTAGAACGGTGGAAGCAGACAACCCAAAATTAAATGTCCGTCATGTAACTGGTAAAAATCCAGTGAGAATTGTATTAGGAAATCCCAATAGTGATTTTAAAAGTTTACTAAACTGTTCCAATGAAAAAATCTTGGTTTTTGGTAAAGAAAAACTAAAGGTTTCTGCCCCTTTAGAATCTATTGTGCTCCCATCTAAGTGTCCTAAGTTTGGTATCAAACCCTTAGCAATTTTATCAAAATTATTCCAATTAGGTATTCATGCAGTATATATAGAAGGTGGCGCTAAAACCACTTCTAATTTTATCAATTCCAATGCAGTTGATATTTTACAATTACATATTGCCCCAATGATTTTTGGTTCAGGAAAAGCAAGTATAACATTACCCAATATTGAGACCGTTAAGGAAGCTATCAGTTTCCAAGAGTATAATTTTTTACCTTTTGGGGACAGTATGATGTTTACAGGCTTTTTGTAAATGGTAAGTTTTAAATGGTAAATGGTAAATGAGGAATGGTAAATCATTCATCATTCATCATTCATCGTTCATCGTTCATCGTTCATCGTTCATCATTCATCATTAAAAAAATGGTCGCTACCTCGCTTTGGCATATATCTAAAACTACTTCCAATCTACAAACAGCTTCCTTAGATAAGTTGGGTAAAGACTATTTATTGATAAAAAGTTGGTACTCGCTTATCAGTACAGGAACCGAACGGTTGGTTGCTTCAGGGAAAGTCCCTAGTTCTATGCATGAATCAATGGCAGTGCCCAATATGGGTGGTAGTTTTGAATTTCCCATCAAATACGGTTATTCTTTAGTGGGTGAAGTCCTTAGCAAAGGGGATTTAGAAGGGCAGCTAGTTCATCTTTTGCACCCTCATCAAGATGTCCTTCAAGTAGACAAAGAATCTATTAGCATTGTTCCTAAAGGCATTCCTGCAAAAAGAGCAGCTTTAGCCAGTAATATGGAAACTGCTTTAAATGCTGTTTGGGATAGTGGGGTAAGTGTCGGTGATAAGGTGGTCGTTTGTGGCTTTGGAATGATTGGTGGCTTGATAGCAAGGTTACTTTTTTTAATGCCAGCAGTTGAGGTCGTTATTCTAGAAAAAAATACTTATCGGATTCAACAAGCTAAAGAGATGGGTTTTTTGGTAAATCCTAGGGACTTAGAAGATTTTGATTATAGTTTTCATACATCAGGTTCTTCAGATGGTCTACAAACTTGTATTGAAGCAGTCGGCATGGAAAGCAAAATAATTGAATTAAGTTGGTATGGGACAAAATCGGTAGAAATACGACTAGGGACTAGTTTCCATCAGCAACGCAAACAAATTATTAGCTCACAAGTAGGCCAGGTGCCTTCTGCTAAATCTGCCAGATGGGATTATACAAGACGAAAAGCAGTGGTTTGGGAATTGCTTAAAAACCCAGTTTTTGATGCGCATATTACGGATGAGGTAGCGTTTGAGGACAGCCCATTATTTTTTGAGCAATTGCGGAGTGATAAGGTTTTGGATAAGGGGCTTGGGTGGGTGATAAAATATTAATTGGGAAGACTATATAGCAGAGAGAAATCATAAATTTTAAACCCGCTCGCCTGACGTCAGCAGGTCATACATCGTAAATCTGTCATATTTGAATATAGATGGATTTAGGATTTCTGATGTATGAACTATAATTTCAGATTTCTAACCTAGAAGCAAGTCTAATAGCTAATAAAGTCCCAAAATTATTTTACCAATTTGGCATAAATATCACCAGAACGGTCTCCTTTCGTATACCTATCAAACACCGCTTTCATTTCTTTTGCGGATAACCACTTCTTGCTATTCAACACTTGAGATTCGCCAAAAGACCAGTTATACTCATATTGTCCTAGTGTTTCCAATCTTTCGATACATTCATAAATACGCTCCAAAGTTGGTACAAAATATTCCAAACTAAGACTAGGTAAAGGCTGTGTTAACCCTCTTAATACTTGAATCTCAAAATCTTCTACATCGATTTTACAAAAATCAGGCATGCCATATTCAGCGATTAACTGGTCTAAAGTCACCACTTCTACTTCCATTGTCTCTTCCCAATTTACTTTAAAAGAAGTCGCATCATCCATTTTTTGTCGCCAATCTTTATCTGCCAAGGTGCTAATGGTAGGCGTCAACTGACTAATATATAAATCTGCATATCCTGCTTGTTCGCCTACTGCTTTAGGTAAAATAGTCACTTGTTTATCTGTCCCAAATTTTTTATTTAAATAAGCCAAACATTGAGGCTGCGGGTCAACAGCGATTACTTTTGCGCCAATAGCACTCCAAGCATCAGTCCGGTTTCCTAGATGCGCACCAATATCAAAACACAAATCTCCTGCTTTCACATAATCTTGGTAAAAATTAATTAATCGTTTTTTATTAAAAGGCTTCCAATAATAGGTTGCGATGGAGCGAAGGACCCCTAATTTTTTCTTTATGGTGGCAATCATATACATTATTTAATTATGGCGGTGCATCAAAAGAAATACTAATTGTTGGTGCGAGGCTTTGCCTCGTTCCTTTTATTAAGCTGCTTCTGGCAGCTAGAAATACAGCCACAAGAGGCAGCTTATTAATATCCAACACGAGACAAAACCTTGCACTAACTCAGTTGCAATGAAATGAAGAACATCGAGTTTTTCTTTATGGTTTGAATCATAGAATTTTTAATTAAAATTAGGCTATTAGGTAATCCCAAGAATCAGGCAAATCTCTACCTAAGTAATCTGCTAAATCTTGATTAGGTTTTTGAAAAAAGCTTCTTAATTGCACCTGTGTATCTTCCTTTATTTGGGTTTTAGGAGCCACATTAAAACGTTTTTTCAAGGTATCCCCAAAATCAAAAAATGGTAAATCCAAATAGTTTTGAATATCTGTCATAATAGTCTTGGCAGTAGAAATCTCCCTCAAATCCTCGGCAAAGTAAACCCGAATTTGGTTTTTCCCAAATACTTTTATCCAAGATTGTAGTTGAGGTAGATAAATACTCGGAGATAAATAATGCCCTTTACCGCCCTTGTTTATTTGTGCTAATTCCTTCAACATATCGGTTTCAAAATCTTGAACTTCAAAACCTAAGTCCCTACCCTCTTCTTGAAATCTTTGGTACATTCGATGATGCGAAAAAGTTCGTTCTATAGGATTTCTAAAAAGTAGGATTAGCTTAATATTGGGTAAATATCGTTTGACTAATTCGGGAGCAACCTCATAAAAAGTATTTACGCTTGCTTCACCTGTAATATATTCAACCGCTTTTTGTCGTTCCACAATTACTTCCTCTTCGTATAAGATACCTTGTTCATTCAATTCAGGCCAGTCAAATTTTATCGCCTCAGTCGCTTTTTGAGGAGGAAATAAAGTCCAGTATTTCTTTATATTTTTTTCAACATAAGTTGGTCCCTTTCCAAAAAAATTGGGTTCTTTTAATGCGCAGGGCAGCACGTTTGGGTGCGCAATCAAGTATCGATAAAGGGAAGAAGTTCCGCATTTTCGCTCTCCGATAATAAAAAAAGATGGTCTTAGATATTGCAATGAATTGAGTTATTTTTTCTTTCTCTTTTTAACATAAGTCTAATATTTCTCACAACGACTCAACGACACAACGAGTTAAAAATCAATACTTTAAGCTGTAGTGTCATAGTGTCGTAGTGAGAAAATAAATTTGTTATATAGTAGAAAGAAGGGTTAACTACTTTCTACTGTTTTTGAGGCATTTCCTTTTTACTAATTCAAGTTGCGGACAATTCTTAAAGAAAGAAAACCTGCCTCTGCCGGCAGCAGGCAGGTGCGTTAATTTTTGGTGCATTTTACTTGCTTCGCCGTAAAATTTCCAAAAATTGCCTTATTTCCTTTCATTGTCCGCAACTTGGGTTTACTAATAAAATTCTGCTAGTTTTGCGGTCAATAGAATCTTCACCAAAAACAAAACTATGTATACTGTAAAAATAAGAGAACATATTATGATTGCGCATTCTTTGCCAAGTCCTGCTTTTGGCCCTGCCCAAAAACTACATGGCGCTACGTATGTAGTAGATGCAGCCTTCAAATCTAAAAAGTTGGACGAAAATAATATAGTTATGGACATCGGCATAGCTTCCGACGTATTAAAAGAGGTACTTCGTCCCTTAGCGTACCAAAATTTAGATAAAATGAAGCAATTTAAAGGCAAACTAACAACTACCGAATTTCTGGCAAAATATATCCATCAAGAAATTGTTAACAAAGTAAAAGGAAATTTCAAAGGGAAATTAGAGGTAATTTTGGGCGAAAGTCATGTAGCTTGGGCGAGTTATGAGGGAAAGGTGAAGTAGGGGTTGCAGTAGGCAGTTGCAATAGGGTAAATTGAGCTTAAAATTGAATTTTTGTGGTTGTTTAATTTTCATTTCTAATAAAGTATGAGGCAATCATTTTTAAAAAACGAAGCTATCACTTTTGTAATTCCCGATGTGAATGCCTTTCAATCGGGTGGAAATATCTATAATAAAAATTTGATTGATGGCTTATTGAGCATTGGGTATTCCATTAAAGTGATGGATTGGGATACATTTAATAATGTGAAAGAAATAGGCAAAGGCTACTATTTTTTTGACACCTTGTATTTTGCGCAACTAGCTACTTTTCTACCAAAAAAAACAAATACTGCTCAATTTTTCTTAATAGTCCATCATCTAGACAGTCTGTATCCTCCAAAAAATTGGACCAGCAAGGATTATTTTTTAGAAAAGGAATATCCTATTTTAAAATTATTTGATGGTTTTCTAACCAGCAGTCAATTCACGGCTAACTATTTGGTAGACAATTATTTAGTTACAAAAAAAATAGTCCTCCCACCAGCTATCAATTTTCAACCAATCATAAATACTAAAAAATCAACTGCTGATATCCAAGCAGTAATGGTCGCAAATTTAGTGGAGCGAAAAGGTATCCTTCCATTTTTAAAATCATTGGTCAAAAGTCCAATCATACAACAAGCTAAAAATCTACAACTCCATTTGATAGGAACCAATAAAATGGAGCCTAATTATGCCGAAGCCTGTTTACAATTAATAGAAAAAGACCCCGAATTAAAAAAAATCATTTCTTATCACGGGCAACTATCTTCTCTACAAGTGCACTCTTTTTATCAAGAAGCCAACTTGTTTTTATCAACCGCCTTTATGGAAACCTATGGTATGTCCTTGCAAGAAGCTCGTGCTTTTCGACTACCGATTTTAGCATTAAAAGGTGGAAATGTGAAAAACCATGTAGAAAATGGGCGCACTGGATGGCTGGTAGATAATATGAGTGAAGTAGTGCATCGGCTTGAAAATTTGGTCAAGCGGCCAAAAGATTTAGTACAGATTCAGCAGTGTATCGTTCAGCAAACTTCCAATAATTTTTATAATTGGGAGACCGCAGCTAAACAGTTCCTGCTTAAATTAGGAGAAGGAATGTCCTAATGACGATTAAAAAATAACAACAAAAAGAGTCTCTAAGCGTTTTTTAAAAAAACAATTGGTATTTTTCGACTTCATTTGTTGGGGCAATATTAAGCGGCGAATAAATTGTCGGTACAAGTTCTAGAAAAATAAACTTCACTCAATATGCTAAGATATTTTCTATTTTCCTTTTCCATACTCCTGCTAATAGGAAGTTGCACCTATGTACAAAAGATAAAAGATGGTACGACTGCTTTTGAGCGCAAGCAATATAAAAGGGCCATTCCAATGCTAAAATCTGAGGTCAAACGAGCAAAAAGTAAAGTGGACCAAGGAAAATTAGCCTTTTTAGTCGGTGAAAGTTATAAATTAACCAATCAATCGGATGAAGCCATTGAATGGTATATGACGGCTTATGATTATTCTTATGGGACCGATGCTTTGGAAGAATATGCTTATGCCTTAAAGCGAACGCAACAATACGAAGAAGCCATCCGTGCTTTTAAAGATTTAGGAAATGAGATTGGCAGTCCTTATGAATATAAGCGAGAAATTCGGAATTGTGAAATTGCAATGAAATGGCTAACTGAGGGTGCATATGACGAATACACGATTGAAAAAGTAAAATTTAATAATCGAGCAGCAGATTTTTCTCCGACAATTTATTTAGGAAATGCTTTAGTATTTAGTTCGGATAGAGCTGAAAGTATGGGGGAAGAAGCATATAATTGGACAGGTAAAGACTTCATGGATTTGTTTATCGTCGATTTAAATACGAATGATGTAACGGCATTTGAGTCCCCTATCAATACGGTACATAATGAAGGCTCGGCTACATTTACAAGAGATTTTAATGAAATGTATTTTATTCGTTGTTTTGGAGATGAAGACAACCAAGCGTTTTGCAAAATCATGATGAGTAAGAAAGATGGAAATAGCTGGACCGTACCACAAGTTTTAGATTTTATTGAACCAGAAGTAAATTACAAAAGTCCTGCTATATCCGATGATGGCAACACCTTATATTTTGCAGCAAATCATCCTGATGGTTGGGGAGGCTATGATATTTACGAAAGTAAAAGAACACCCGCAGGATGGGATATACCCAAGTTATTGCCGCGAAGCATCAATACTATCGGTAATGAAGCTTTCCCAACGATAGTAGCAGATACCTTATATTTTTCCTCCGACTTCCATGCAGGAATGGGTGGATTGGATATTTTTAGAGTATACAAAAGAGATAAAGAGTGGTCCTCTCCTTTTAATTTAAAAGCACCGATTAATTCAGGAGCAGATGATTTTAATTATTTGGTAGATTATAGAGCCCCTATTGTCAATCCAAAGGTGATTCATAAAGGATATTTTACCTCTTCCAGAGATGATGGAAGTGGCTTAGATGATATTTATTCTTTTGAAAGATTGGTGCCTCCTCCTCCCCCACCGCCACCACCAAGAGATACGACTAAAGAAGTACCTCCTGTAGTCTACAGTATGACTTTAAATGGTTATGTCTTAGAAAAGATATACGAAGACCCCAATAATCCAAACAGTCGGGTACTCGGTCGCAAGCCATTAACAGGTGCCTCCGTACAAATTATGGTAAATGGCAAGAGTGAAACCGTTCAAGTTGGTTCAAACGGGCTATTTGAAATAAAATTAAAAGAAGCTACCGACTATGCATTTTTTGCTTCTAATGAAGGCTATTTGACAAATGACGAGCGATTTTCAACTAAAGGGGTCGCAAAAGACCCTAAAGAACCAGACCAAGAATTTGAGGTAGAGATCGTATTAGATAAAATTTTCAAAGACCAAGAAATTGTACTAGACAATATTTATTACGAGTTTGACAAAGCCTTCATCCGAAATGATGCTAAACCTGCATTAAATGAATTAGCAGATTTATTGAATCAAAATCCATCAATAAGAATAGAGTTGGCATCTCACACGGATTGCCAAGGGCCTACGAATTATAATCAAGATTTATCTGCTCGTAGAGCTAAGTCTGCAGTAGACTATTTGGTAAGTGCAGGGATTGAAAGTAGTCGTTTGGCTTCGAGAGGATACGGAAAGTCTGCACCTGCTATAGATTGTCTTTGTTCTCGCTGTACAGAAGCGGAACATCAGGCGAATAGACGGACAACTTTTAAAATTGTGGATTAGAGTGGTGAGT
>CALJVJ010000077.1 GCA_937974625.1 uncultured Saprospiraceae bacterium | reverse complement strand
CACCAAAAACAAAATATCTTGCATCTTTAGGGATAGAAACCATTTTTAAGAAAGATTAGTTTCTTAGTAACGAGCAAAAAATAAGTATTCATTTAGAGCTAGAGATTTTGTTAGGAGACAAGGCATTTTTTTGAGCAATAGCAACGCTTTTCCTCTAAAAAATAACGAAGTATCAGGGCAAAATATCAGTTCTTAGTAACCATGAAAAAGTTATTCTTTGCTCGTTACTTGACTGCATTTAAATACCAAACAACTTTCTATTGACAGAAAATGAAATCATACAGGGTTGTAGAAATGAAAGTCGACAGGCTCAAAAGGCCTTGTACGACCGCTTTTCTCCAGTAATGTTTGGTGTTTGTAAAAGGTATTGTAAAAATAGAGAGGATGCAGAAGATGTTTTAATAAATGGGTTATTCAAAGCCATTAATAATATACATCAATACAAAGGAGATGGAAGTTTTGAAGGTTGGGTACGTCGAATAATGGTCAATGAAGCATTAATGTTTTTGAGAAAACGTCAAAAGATTACTATCGAAATTGAAGATTACCACGTAGAACCACCAAAAGGAACCATTGAAGATGAACTAGCAGCACAAGATATTTTAAGTTTATTAGAGGCTTTACCTGTTGGTTATCGCACCGTATTTAATATGTATGTCTTAGATGGGTTGAAACATAGAGAAATTGCAGAAGCTTTAGGGATTAGTATAAATACTTCAAAATCACAATTGATTTTAGCAAAAAAAAGAATGCAGACCTTATTAGCAAAACGAGCTTATCCAGGGTTAGAAGGCAGACAGTTGGGATGATCAAGCAAAAAAGTCCAAGAGGACTATTTTGTGAAGTGAACTGCAAAGCGGGAGGGATGGCAAGCTATTAGAAGTTGATGGGAGTTATTAGAAGTAATAAATTATCAAGAAAAGTTAATGATTTTCAAAATGAAACAGAAAGATAAAATTTTTGACCTTTTCCAGCAGAATCAGCACAAGTTGGAAGAGCGCCCGTCTTTGCAAGCATGGAATAAGTTAGAGCGTCGTTTAGACCAAAAAAGTCGCACAAGCATCAAACCTAAGTTTTCTTTTTATGGTATAGCAATGATGGCCGCCGCCGCAGTTGCCTTAGTATTTTTCATAACGACCATAGCAGACGTAGCACAAGAAGTAAATAGTAGAAAAGCGGTCGTCATTAAAGAAACAATTCCTACCAAGAATATAAAACTTTATTCGTTAGTAGCAGAGCAAACCTTTAGAGAAAAATACAAAGATATTTTAGACCGTACGGTGGAAGAAGGAACAAGTGGGCGACTAATCGTTGCCAACAATAAAGCGGTTAGGCCATTTTTGATACCAAAGAAAAGTTAATTTTTAAGTGGTGAACCTTATAAAATGGCTCAAAAGTATAAAACCTACGATATTCGCTGTGGAAAATGTACCGAATATCTCCTCACTTACCATAAATATGGAGCAGGTAAAGGCATTTTGCGTTTATATTTATCCAATATAGTAGCACCAAAGTCGCTCTCCGAATTAGCTAAGTCCAATCCTGCATCTATCAAGTCCATTCCAAATTTGCAATGTCCGAACTGTGAAGAAGTCATTGGCGTTCCAGCAATTAGCAAGGGGCAAAAATGGGTTTTCAGAATGCGACAAGGATTATTTCATCGACAATTAAAGAAGTAAGTAATCTCAAAGACTTCTCTATCAAATCTAATTTTTTAGTAGCTACCCGTCATTAAAGGTATTTTTTAGTAAAAAAGTCATGATTTTCTCGGTAAAATTATCATTTTAGCGTAAGCAAAAAGGTAGGTTTATTTTTAAGCAAAAATAGCAGCAGTTTGGGAGAACCCTCAAAAGTTGTTATTTTCGTGCTTTTGGTATTTATCACTTATAAAAAGCCAAAAACTTAAAGGATTCCTTTACTTTTACAATTTGATTTTATTCCAAGTATTATTAGCAAGAAATTAGCTAAAACCGACCATAACCTAAGTACTTATTAATATGAAGCTATTTCAACAATTAGTCTGCGTTTTTGCCCTCATTCTGGGTAGTTTCTCCCTTTCCGCGCAAGACTTTCACAAGTCTCTATATAATATGATGCCGCTTTCCGTCAATCCCGCCTACACAGGTGACTTTGAAGGAACCATTCGATTAAGCGGAATGATGAAGGACCAGCAAAATACCTGGAAAACACCATCGTTGTCAGTAGATGTTCCGATTTTGATGGTTAGAGGGCGAGATTGGTTAAGCGCAGGAGTTGCTTTAGATTTTGACAGAGCAGGAGATTTGACTTTAGTAAAAAACAGAAGTGCTATTTCCGTTTCTTATCATTTATCACTTGATAAAAAAGGAAAGAATTATTTTGTTTTAGGCTATCAATTTGGAGGAGATAGTGGTTATCTAAAAGAGGGGTTCAATGCAGTTGCCATCGACCCGATTAGAAATGATAATGTCATAACAAATGTTCCTAATAACAAAGATAATAAGTATAGTGAAAACTTCAATAATATAGGAGCGATGTATCGGTCACAAGTTGACAAAAATACCTTGATAAATATAGGGCTAGCTTATAATTACATTTTCCGTCAAGATGGAAGTATTAGTAGTACGCCCTCTACGAGTAACAGTGTAGACAAAAGCCCTTCTAAATTTGTTTTGCATGGTTTAGTAGATAGAATCATCAATAAAAAATTATCTGTACATCCATCTTTTATTATTAGAAACAAAGGAACGGAAGGCACAGAAGTAATGGTCCAATCCATGTGGGGGTATCTAATTAGACCAGATTTAGATTTAAGATTAAAGGGTGGTTTAGGATATGATTTAGATTCAGGTCCTGCCTTATTATTGGGTGCAGATTATGGCGAATGGCGTTTTGGCTTATCCTTAGAATTTCCAGTTACAGGAATTGCAGCAACCAATCAAGGATTTGGAGGATTTGAAATCTCAGCTAGTAAAATTATCAATATTTATAAAAAGCCAGCAATCGAACCAACGATTTGTTGTCCAGATTTATAGGTTT
>CALJVJ010000076.1 GCA_937974625.1 uncultured Saprospiraceae bacterium | reverse complement strand
GCTTTATGTCCGACAACAGAAAGATATTTTTCTGTATGGAATCCAATGTTGGTTAGTTTCTTTTCTTCACCATCAACAATTTGAATAATGGCATCCGTTTTTTGAAAACTAGACTTTAGGCAAATGATACTACCATCTTTTAATTGGTAAGGGAAACGGTAGTTGGTTACTGTTTTTTTAGGTTTAGTAGCAATTCTTTGAGTAGGAGATAGGTCTAAATCATCGATTTGTTGCTGCCACTTTTCTTTTAAAGTCGCAAAGGTTTCTTGATATAAATCCTTTGTTTTTAAACCCGTTTCTTTCTTAAGCGCATTCGAAAAAGGATAAATCAGCGGTTTATAACGAGCTGCTTTATCAAAAATAGGTTGCCAAAAATCATTTCCATATTTTTCTCGTCCGTGCATCAACATCGCATATCCTAAAGGGTAGCGATTTGGTACTATATCTTTAAAGGACCCATTTCGAGCTTTTTGATAATTATAGTTTTTACCATTTAATAAATTAGCTCTTTGAGATAAAGTAAAAAATGGGGCACGTCCTCGCCCCCCTTTACTGAGTGCAGTTTCTATAACCGTTGCATCTCCTTCCCAGAACCAACTAGGAATCGCTGCGCTTGCGGCCAAACCCCACCCATTATCCCCTTGGAAAAGGTAAAGTAGCTTGGTAATACCCACTTTCGCATTCGAATATTGCAATGCATGTCGATATTCATGTATGGTCAAGGCATCTAACCAATCGACCGAGCCCAATAAATTAGCAGATTGCGGAGGTGTGGCAAAAAATTCACTTCTAAAGGGTGCAATACCCACAAATCCATTTGGAACGATGGTTTGGTTATGAAGAACGATATTAATCTTTTGATTCAAATCACCAATGGAACGTTTATTATTTTGTTCCATATAATTGACTAAATTAGCTACTCGAAGTCCTTGTTGGTTAAAATCTTCGGGAAAAATGACCCTAAATTCTTTCGTATTAATTTGTTGCCATTTGATAGCAGGGGAATGAGGTCCAATCTGTGCAATTGCAGAAAGTTGGAGCGCAAAAAATAGCAGTATTATAAGGTAATATTTGGGTCGGTTCATACACGGCTAAGCTAAACTTTTTAATTCATCGACAAAATAGTTTTTTTGTGTAAGAATCAGAAAAATTAGCGGTTAATTATGTTGCTTTGCAATAGTTAAAGAATTTTCTTCGGTCTTACGGTAGTAGTAAACCGATAAATAATTACCTCAAAACAGGTGGTTATTTAATCGAAATATTTTAAAAATAAAAAATTTTAAATATGAGATTTGATAATAAAATAGTCTTAATCACAGGTGCATCCAGAGGAATCGGTAAATCCACGGCTATAGCTTTTGCCGCAAAAGGAGCAAAAGTGGCGATAAATTATCGAGTAAATTTAGCAGCAGCCATGGAAACTTTAGATTTATTAGAAGGCAGCGACCATATTTTAGTAAAGGCAGATGTAGGTGAACCTAAAGAAGTCAAAGCCATGATTGAAGAGGTTACCAACCACTTTGGAAAGTTAGATGTAGTAGTAAACAGTGCGGGTATTTTCGAATACCATGCGATTGATGAAGTGGATTATGAAGAATGGCAAAACGCTTGGCAAAGAACCTTGAATATTAACCTGTTAGGAGCGGCAAACGTGATGTATTGTGCAGCCCAACAAATGATAAAACAAGGAGGTGGACGAATGGTCAATGTCTCTTCCAGAGGAGCTTTTAGAGGAGAACCGTTGCAACCAGCTTATGGAGCAAGTAAAGCAGGGATGAATGCAATGGGCCAATCTTTAGCACAAGCATTAGCCCCGCACAACATTTTTGTAGGCACTATAGCTCCAGGGTTTGTATCCACAGATATGGCGAAAGGGGTTTTAGAAGGCCCAGATGGTGATAGTATTCGACAACAAAGTCCTGTTGGACGGGTAGCGCGACCAGAAGAAGTCGCACATGGCATTTTATTCTTAGCAAGTGAAGGTGCAGAATTTATGACAGGTGCTATTTTGGACATTAACGGAGCTTCTTATTTGCGCTCGTAATCCTTTAAAAATGTAGTTTGCGTACAACAAAGATACAGCTAGCAGATTTATCGGACCAAAGTAACATTGCCTTGTCTTTTATATTCTTCACCATTCTTACATACGGCTCGTAGGTAATAGCCAAAAACTCCAGAAGGCAGGGCTTTGCCATTCTTGGTACCATCCCAACCTATTTCTTGATTGTCCGTTTCAAAAACTTTATCTCCCCAACGGTCATAAATGACAAAGGTAAGTTCATCAATGAAAACACCACGGACAAATAGCACATCGTTCTCTCCATCATTGTTTGGGGTAAAGCCAGTAGGGACATAAATATAAGGGAAATCACAGATGCCTTCTCTAACGTTTACGGTAACATTGGTGGTATTCGTACAACCATTTTCATCCATTACAGTAACTGTATAATTACTGGTAGAGATTGGGCTTGCACTAGGGTTGGAGATACCTGAATTATCTAAACTATTTTCTGGTGTCCATGTGTAAACATAGCCTGCTTCATTTGTAGCTGAAAGTTGACTAGATTCTCCTTCAAAAATGGTTTCAGGTTCAGCATTAGCAGTGATTATCGGTAGCGGAAGGATATCTACAAAGATTTCACCCGTCGCTTTACAGCCTGCTTCGTTTCCTGCTTCAAAGGTAAAAGTAGTGGGCTCTTCTAAGCTAACAGTTGGACGAATGGTTTCTCCGCCTTCAATGATTTCGAAAGTAGGCATCCAATCAAATTTCAATGCGTTTTCTGGTAGTAAATTGTTGATTATCAATACTTTATTTTCTCCTAAGCAAACAGGTTGTTCCTGCTCGTATGCTAATGAAACTGGTTGAAAATCAACAAAAACAGCAGCTTCATTTTTGCAATTATAAGCATCGGTAAAAATCGCAGTAAAGTTTTGAGCTTTATCAATAGCTACTAATATTTCAGGTTCGAATCCTACGGTATCTCCGTTTTCATTCAACCAAACTAGTTTGTCTGTTTGGTCGCTTTCTGCCATTAAAACCACCTCAGAAGGTTCGCAGACAACAGGAATTTCTAACGTCTTAATGTCGATAAAAGGAGCTGCATCGGTGTAAATATTTTCTGTGATAACACAATCAAATTCATTGGTCACTTGCACCACAAAGGTCTGAGCCTGTTCGATAGAGAGGCTAGGATTTGGGGTAGCTGCATCTGTAATCGCTTCTTTGGGAGACCATAGATAATTATATGCGGTATTAAATTCAGGATTTAATTCAATGGTTGCTCCAGCACAAACAATAATGGAATCTAGAAAATCTTCTTCAATCAATAAAGGAGGAATCACCACAGACAAACTATCTCTACATTGGGCATCATTATCAAGAGTAATGATTAATTGCGCTGTCAATGCTTGGTTTTCTTCAATCTGAAAAACAGGTTCTGATTCTGTAGCAGTTTCCCCATTACTTAATTGCCACTCCCAATTGGTGATTTCTCCAAAAATGGATTTAGACAAATCTAATAATTCTAAACTAGCTACATTATCGGTACAAGCTTCCACATTCCATTCAAAATTAGGCGAAAGATTTTCTTCTGGTAAATCTATCGGTATCACTGTAGAATCAGGACAAACATTTTCATCCGCGTATTGTAGCATAAGGGCATAAGAACCAGATTCAGCATATTGATGAGTTATAGGAGTAGTTGAATTTTGGGTACTAGTATTATCTCCAAAATCATAGAAGATTAGGGCATTAGCAGCTGGGGTAATTTGGATGGTTCTACCATCACAATTCACGGAAATTTCCGCATTTATATTTGGCAAAGTATCCCTAACTTTTATGACTACTTCCTTTTGGATACTACATAATTGAGTACTATCTGTATAATTGACTAAAAAGGTGGTCGTTTGTGCAGGAGTAGCAATAGGATTGCCTTTAGTGGCGTCATCCAAGACAGCATTTGGAGTCCAGTTGTAAATGTAATCAGGGTGGCTTGCTGTAGGATTTAGGGCGATACTTTCCCCTCGGCAAATATCCAAATTGTCAGGTAGATTGATAGATTCTAAAATATTTGCTCGAAAGGTTTTAGTTATCGTTTTAGGACAACTACCAGAAGGGTTGATATTCATTTGTAGTTGAACAAACTGGCTGTTTTTTAGAACAAAAGTTGGATTTATTTCAGTCGATGAGGCATCTTCTAAATCTCCATTTAAGTTCCAAGAAATTTCATTGACTATTCCTTCTGGTTGCGTGATAATATCCGTAATTTCTAAGGTGATAGAATCACTACAACCTGAAATTTTAAACTGAAAATCAGCACTTTGAATAGTTGGTAATAAAGATAAATTAACTCTTCGTTCAATTGGACAATTGCCAGCCTGATTATTGATAAGCACGGTTACAATTGACGAATTATTGGGCACTATGATTGGATTGGGTAAAGTAGGATTAGGAAATAATTCAGCAGGGGACCATTGATAGGTATAAGCTGGATTAAATACTGGATTCAAGGCAATAGAGTCTCCCAAACAAAAGGAAAACTCCGATTCAATTGCTTCTTTTACAAAATCTATCTGAAGGTTCTTTTCAACAGTTTTAGAACAACCAAATTTATCGGTAATGGTTCCACTAATCAAGAAGACCTCTGTATTTGTAATATCAAAAATTGGGTCTGGATTATCAAAAAAGAAGGTTTGACTATTATTCAAAATTTTCCATTCCAATTTCACTTCACTCAAATCATAATTCGGGTCTGGAACTAAATGAATACGAGCACTATCGCCGCATTCTAAAAAATTCACAGCAAAATCAAAAGAATTATCAAAATCAATAACTTCTAAAAAGACATTTTTCCTTAGTTCACAATTATTCGCGCTATCTCGAATAATGACCACATAGGCAATAGATGTGTCTGGAAATGCTTTAGGATTTGGTGCCGTATCATCATTTAAACCAGTAGAAGGAGACCAAGAATACGTCAAAGCTGGATTGAAAATAGGATTGAGTTCTATCGAATCACCTCGACAAACAATCAAGGTATCAAAAGTAGAAACGGAAAAGCTATCAGGAATAATCATCGCCACCAATTCTCTGTTACTTTCACCTGTACATCCATTTGCAGAACTTGCTTGCAGGGTCACTTTTAAATTTTGACTATTCAATAAGGTGATTTTAGGATTTTGTTCCGTGCTAATTAGTTGGTCTACTTCGCCATTAAAAGTCCATAGCCAACTATCAATTTCTCCTAAGGTATTCACCGATTTATCAGTAAACTGCAATTCCAAACTATCCGCACAACTGAGAATATCATATTGGAAATCAGCAGTAATGGTATTAGGTTGTAGGAAAATAGGTTTATCCGTTGAATCTGCACAAATACTGTTGGGGTTTACGATTAGCCTAACCGTAAAATTGCCTGTATCTGGAAAAGCAAAAAGCGGAGAAGGTTCGGTTGAAGTGCCAATTAATTTTTTATTTTCGTCAAAAAAATTCCACAAATAGCCATCAGGTTCCCCTTCCGTTGTATTTTCTATTTGAACCGTTTGATTTGCACATTGAGAAGTAGGCAGTTCAAAGGTAGCTATGACGTCTTCGCAAGGAATGACATTGTATTGAAAATCTCTTCTAGTACTTGATAATAAAACCCCGTTACGATATTCATCTACACAAACACCCACCACAAACTGACCGATTATATTTGGTGTTCCAGTCATTAAACCCGTTATAGGGTCTATTTTTAGTGGGATTCCACCCAGTAAATTATCTAAAGAATAAGTCGGGGAATTCCATCTTAGGGTATCAAATGGCGGTGGAAAAGACGGTCGAGGTCGAGGATTAATCAAAGAAATACCTCCATCCAAAGGAGTACATAGCCGATAAGCTAAAGAATCACCATCTTCATCGAAAGCAGCGCTACTGTATACTAATGGGCGATTAACGCAAACAAAAGTAGGCGGCCAATCATTTAGAATTGGACTAGCATTGCAAGACTGCATAGCGGCTTCTGAGAGTATAATATCGTAGGTAGTTCCAGTGTTGAGCGGGTCAATAATATTGAGAATGGTTTCATTTCTACAACATCTTTGGTAGGCAATATGGTATCCACCAGGTTGTGGTAAAAGGGTAATAGTATCGACATAAGTGGTTGTTTCTACACAAATATTAGGAGGAATAAGTAAACAATTATCTATTTGTTGAATGCTATCCACTTTGCCCAAAAGCATAGGGAGGGTTTGGACCAGCTCATTATCCATATTAAAAATGGCAACATACGCTGTATCATCTAACTGAGCTTCGCCGAGATAACAATCTCGATAAACGGTTAGGGAGATTTGGTACTCATTATTACCTAAACATTTATAATTTATTTCTCCACCAATAATATGAGTGGCGAAAGCAGATTGCAATCCTCCTAAAATGAAAAGGAAGACAAATATAGTGTTTCTAAGACGGGAGTTAGTCATGTGTTAATGGTCAATTTGCCCTTTTATGGGTAATTTTGAGGTACTTTTTTATGTTTTGGGTTTTGTTTGATTTTTAGTGGATTCAGCTTCTTTAATTTCAACTCTTCTTTGTTTGGAAGCATCTAGTCCAAAAACCGAATTTCTACGGTCTTTTGGGTTATCACTTATTCCTTCGGGCGATTTTTCTTCACCATGTGGAATTAATTCAATCACTAATCTGCCATTCTCTACAAATTCTTTCATAGCACCACCTTCAAAGGTTCGGTAAAAGTTATACATACTTCTAATTCTGCGTTTAGTCAAAATCAAATTATACCGCTCACTTGCCAATGGACTTGCATATCCTTGAACCCTAATCGTAATATTTCTACCTAACTGTAATCGCTCTAATGTAGACTTTGTGAATTTGATGAATTTTTCATAAGTCCCAATCATGTCTTTTTCAAAAAAATCCTCCATATCAGACATTGCATCTGCTTTTGCTTGCCCCGCCAATCCTTTGGCATATTCACGCTTGAATTCTTCTTTTCGACTTTGATAGGCTTCTAATGTCTTGGTATAAGTTAGAGTCGTCGTCGTATCAGAAGACCCAGGGTCAGGGGAATCATTATCAAAATAAAGAGAAAATGGTTTTAAATTTTTAAGCTGAATCGTTACTTCCGCTCTTGGTAAAATCAATTCTTTTTTCAGAATATTTGTCTTGCTTTTCCACGCTGTGGTCGAGAATTCTTCAATGACTTGGTCATACCCATCTTTAGAACCAGAAATTTGGTATTTCCTGTCGGATAAAAGTGGGAAGAAAATGCTATTTTTTACAGGGTCATAAAGTGGTTGCAATTCTTTTATGTTGCCATCTTTATCTATTTCTACAACTGTGATATTTACTTCTTCTAAAGGAGCCATTGGTGGCTCATCTGTAAAAGTTAAAATATTTAGTCTGAGCGGTTGTAAAGTAACTTTTTTAATTACCACATCTCCTTCTAAAGGCGTCTCTGTATTAAATTCCAATGTTGCTGGAAAATAATCTTTCTTCTCTGCCACAATTCGGTATTTTTTATTACTTTTTATTCTAAAAAAGTGGCTATTCCCTTCTGGTTCGATTTTATGGGCAATAGGCTGTTCTGCATCTTCAAATAACTCATAAACAGAAACAGTTACATCATTTAAATCTATGGGGCCATCATCAGTTTTTAGGTAAGTTAAAACGTTTAAATCAAGCAAATAAGAATTGAATTCTGCTTTGAAAACATCATAACAACAAGCAGAAATTTGCTTGTCTAAAAACCGTGTACCTTCTCGGTTTGAGGCAAAATAGCCTTCGCTGCCAATATGATTTAAGGAAAAATAGACATCATTATAACTACTATTCAAAGGAAATCCTGTATGAATAATTTCTTGCCATGCTTCATTCTGCAAGGTCGTTTTGTACACATCATGCCCACCTAAACTTTTTTGTCCATTTGAACTGAAATAAAGCGTTTGGGTGTAGTTATGAAAAAATGGAGAAAGGTCGTCTTTATCTGTATTGAGTTCCTTTAAATTAACGGGTGTAGCAGGTTGTCCATTCGCATCCAAATAAGACATCCAAAGGTCTAATCCACCTTTTCCTCCCATCCTATCAGAGGAAAAAAACAGGATTTCCTTATCCAGATTTTCATCATATCCAACATTAGGTTGAGTAGTAGTTTTATCGCTTGCATTAATAATTTCAGGTAAAATAGTTGCTTCACTCCAAGTATTGTCCCCTAATTTTACTCTTGTGTATATTTTACATTGGATTTTACTTCCAGCTGAATAATTACAAATATTAAAAAATAGTCGGTCCTCAGACTTGTTAAAAGCTATATGAGCCGTATGTTTTTTCTCGTCAGCAAGACCGAGGTCAAAAGGAGTTGATTCTGTACCACCTTCTTTTAACTCAAGTACCTTGGAGTATTTTTTAGCAATTTTATTTTTCTTATCCTCAGATTTGAATCTCAAGGAAGAAAAGAGCAATTTATTTTGGTGAAGGACAGGAGCAAAATCAGAAAAATCAGTATTGACCTCTTTTCCCAATTGATTGATTTCTAAATCTTTATCATTAAATTTTATCAGCTCCATTGCCCAAAGGCAAGCTTGAATTTGAGCTTTTGCGTCCTTGTGTTGAACACTATTTTGGTCTGGATTCATCACCAAATAGTCATTAAACCCTTGGAGTGCAGCTTGATACTTACCTTGCATTTTTTGTACAACTGCTAGTCCAAAAGTAGCAGGTAATAAGTCCTTAGATTTTTCGTCCAATAGCACTTTTTTATAACTTCTTTCTGATAATTCAAAAGCATTATAAAATTGTGCAGCTTCCGCTTGCAAAAAGTGTAAATTAAATTTAGCACTATCTATTTTTTGCAAAGTGTCTAAATAATAAAGTGCGTGGTCGTATTCTTGGTTAACAAAAGCTTTTTTAGCTTCTTTTTTGAATTGCTTCCAAGTTTGCCCATAGCTCCAAAAGGAAACTAATGAAAAGCATAAAAGGAATAAGATTCGCTTCGTCATAGTTAAAGATTTTACCTAAAATAAAGGACAAATTTTTCTGGAGGGGGCTTTAGGTTTAGTAATGGTATAAATAGCTACCAATTCAGGACCGCCATTATTGCTAGTGGCAGGTGAAAATGGGGAAGTATTGATATCATAAGTAAAACCAAATCTCCATTGGTGATACATTAAACCCACATAGGGTAAAACAGCGTCTCCAGTTCTTACATTAGCACCAATGTCTAGTGCCAATTCTTTAGTTTTAGTCGTGTTTAGGTGAATTCTTAGCGCAGCGCCAAGAACAATTTCTTGAAAATTATCTTGGAATCTAAAAAGACCGTTTGCCAACAAATCAAACTGTTGGGACAATTTCAAGACACCCATTGCATAAAAATCCTTTCTAATAGGAATATCAATGGTACTATTGGCGTAAAAATTTTGTGAGGGTGTATTTAGGTGATGTAAACCAAGGCCAATATCTAATTTTGACCGAAGGTCTTTTTTCTGTAGGTGTAAATTGAAACCAATACCCGTATCTAAAAAAGAGGTTTGAGTATCCGTAAATTTTTCACTTGGTGCAATTCCTGGGTCGAAAAATTCGCCATTGAATTGATTGTCAAATGTGAGGTCTTGTAATTTGAAAGAACGATGCCCCATACCAATTCGTCCCCCAATACTAGCAAAAATTCCAGTGCTAAGTTGTTGTGTATAAGAAAAAAGTCCACTAACGTCGGTTAATGTCCAATCTGCATCTCCAGCTTGGTCATGATTAAATAATAAACCAAGTCCAAAATAGCCGTTCTTACTATTAAACGGATTCCATTTTGTATCCATTGCTCCAGAAAAAGTGGTGTAACCAACCGGAACGGATTGCCATTGACTTTTATACGCACCGTATATTCTGGTATCTTCTTTATCAACACCTGCTAATGCAGGGCTGATATCAATAGGGGTGTTCCAATACTGAGAGAAATGGATATCTTGAGCGGAGAGGGTGTTCCAGCAAAGCAGCAGATATAAGCTGCCAAGGTAGTATAGTGTTTTTTTCTTTTTCAAGGCCGTCAAATTTTCTTATCAAATATCAAGTCAATTAGTATAGCTCTAATGAAATCTGAAATCGGATTTATTAATAGCTTCACTAAATCTTGTTTTGAGTCGGCTCTAGATTGTTTGTTATGATAGTATAAGAAAATAAAGCATTTAAATTCAGTAATAAATTACTAATAATTAAATATATTTTTATTTGAAGAAGTATACGGTGGTTTTTGGAAAAGGTTATCTCTGCTAAGGTCTTTTAAATGAGTTGTTTAGCGACGTGCGTTTTATGGCAGTATTCAATAGACCTTTAGGTCTAGTAAATTGGGATTAGTAGCTAATAGATAGAATTAGTAGATTTTAATAATTAGCTGAATTGTCAATACAACTTATGGGCATTTTGATTGGAGTAAATAGCATACGTATACTAAACCTTCAGTCAGTGTATCAAAAGTAATGCTAAGTTCGCGCGAGGCTGTGCTTCGTGTTTGGTATTTGGCTACCTATTGCAGCTATAGATACAGCCACCTGAGTCGTAGTAATTGTTTAGAACGAGGCCGGAGCCTCGCTCCAACCTTTAGCCTTTCATTGAAAAACTGCCAACTTTCAGAGTTTAAGTAAACGTTTCTCTTGCCCCCGCAATTAGACAATAAACCCTATGTATAGTCCTTTTCCTTCCGTTAGTCGAAATTGAGCCTTTTTACCCACCAGATTAAGCAATTAATGAGTAATTTTGGATTTTATTTTAAACTAATAACCATGAGAATTGCAGGCTTTTTTTTCCTATTGCTAGTAATAGTTTCCTGCAAAACTAAACAACCTTTGTTAATGAGTGATACCGAAAAGGTAGACAAAAAAGTAGCTTTATCAAGTTTTTTTATTCCAATTTTATTAAGTAAAACAGATTTGGAACGTGCGCTAAATGAGCGGATTGATGGAAATATCTTTGATGACAAAATCTCAGATGGCAATTTACAAATCACTGTCAATAAGGTAGATTCGATTAGAGTTGGATTAAAAGATACCACGCTTATATATCGGGTTCCCTTGCATATCTTTGTTAAAAAAGAGATGCTTTTAGGGGGTGTAGCCGCAGAAGGAGACATTGCGCTTGATTTTAAAACCCATTACACTTTAAATACAGATTGGACGATTACCACCCATACCAAATTGGTCAAACATGAATGGATAAAAGAACCCAAAGCCAAAGTATTAGGGTTTAAAATTCCTGTCACTACAATCGCAGAAAGGGTCTTAATCAATAGCTCAAAAAAGGTAACCGATGCTATTGACAAACAAGTCAATGAAAGTTTTGCTTTGAAAGAATATGCTGCTCAAGCTTGGAATATTTTACAAGCACCTATTTTGATTTCTGAAGATTATAACTCAAGATTTAAATTTACGCCAACTGGATTAGCAATTTCCCCTTTCAAAACAAAAAAAGATACTATTGTTAGTACCTTATTTATCCAAGGAAATACTCAAGTAGGCGTAGGAGATAAGACCAATTTTGCAGCCAATACTCCATTATTGCCTTTACAAATAAAAGATTTTGACAAAGGCGGAAAGTTTTCTATGAATCTATTGTCGGAGATTCCCTTTGAAGAGGCAGAAAAGGTGGCACTTAAAAATTTCAAAGGAGAGGAATATGGTTTTGGTAAGAAAAAGGTAGTTATTGAAGATATTCAACTAGAGAAAGCTGGAAAGAATATGTCTATTCGAGCCAAGACGAAAGGAGATTATACGGGTTGGTTAAATTTAAAAGGGATTCCTGCTTACAACAAAAAGAAAAATCATATAGAAATAAAGGATATTGAGTTTAGCCTAGATACTAAAAATTTTTTGATGAAATCAGCTAAGTGGTTGTTCAATGGGTTGATTGTCAATAAATTAGAAGGTAGTCTAGTTTATCCTTTAAAAGAAGATTTAGCATTTATTGAAGCAGAGATTCAAAAGCAATTAAGCGATTATAAAATTCAAGAAGGCATTAGTTTGAATGGAGCAGTTAGTAAGTTGGAAGTAAAAGAAGCTTTTTTAAAAGACGAATCCATTATGCTCGCTGTCAATTTAGTAGGAGAGGTTAAGATATTGATAAAGTCGATACCTTAGTATTTTCTATATCTTCTATCATTTCTAACATATTCAAATCTGCATCAAACACTGCACTAAAAGCAAAAGGTTTATTCTCCAAAATATACTTATAAATCCACCAATCCGTAGGCGGAGTAGGGACTTTCAATAAATTGTTGATATCAATCCATTCAAGAATTCCTTCATCACAAAAAGGAGCAGGTTGATATGGAATTTCTGCCATATAAATATAGCTAATCCAATTATACTTTACAGGAGAGGATTCGGTAAGTATCCCACAAAATTTAGCACTTTTTAATTGGATGCCCGTTTCTTCAAAAGTCTCTCTTAACACTGCTTTGTAAGCACTTTCATGCGGTTCTAATTTTCCACCAACAGGGACATACATACCTCGATTGGGTTCATTCGCTCTTTTTAATAGCAGAAATTGTTGGCCACATTTTAAGACGCACATGGATGCGACTTTCTTTATGCCGAAGGGTATTTTTTGCATTTAATTTTTTTTATTAGTGATTATTTTCAATTGAATAAACCTCCAATCAACTAAATCCAACTATCTTTGGTGGAAATTTTCAACTGAGCTTCTATTACCTTTTTAAAGTTTAATTCATGCCAAAAGTATTAAAAACTACTGGTTTATTTTTTGTTTCATTAGCAATCTTTCTTCAATTTTCTTGTAAAAGTAGTAATGGTGAACTACCTGAATCTTATTATAATTTCCCGGTAGACACCACCGTTCAGATTATTCAAACACTACCTGCTGAGATAAATGAAAGTTCGGGTATTATTTCGTTTAATGGAAACATATGGACCCACAATGATAGCGGAGATGACCCAAAAATATATGAAATGTCTATTGCTTCTGGTGAGATTTTGAACACCATTGAATTCGAGAATGCAACTGCTCGAGATTGGGAAGATATAGCCCAAGATAGTCAATTTGTGTATGTCAGCGATATGGGGAATAATGCAGGAAAGCGACAGGATTTGGCCATTTATAAGAGCAAAAAAACAGCTATTTTAGATGGAGATGCTACATCTGAGGCTATTAAATTAAATATCACCTATCCAGACAGGGTAGACTTCAAACCTCAAGCTTATAAACATAATTTTGATTGCGAAGCTATTTTAGCTTTAGAGGATAGTCTATATATTTTTTCTAAAAACCACTTAGATAAGCATTGCCGTTTTTATACGGCATCTAAAACCCTACCAAATCAAGTCCTTAATTTGAAAGACCGTTTTGATACCAAAGGAATGGTAACTGGAGCTGCTATTAATAAGGAAAATGGTGTTTTAGCTTTATTGGGCTATAATTTGGACCCAGCCGTTGGAAATTTTGGGCCATTTGTTTGGCTATTTTGGGATTACCCAAATCAAGATTTTTTTAGAGGAAAAAGTAAAAGAATAAATATGCCGGTCATTGCCCAATCCGAAGGTATAGCTTATTGGAAAGAAGGAAAGTTTTTAATCAGCACGGAAAAAACGAGAATGATGCGTGGAAAATTGATGGTTTTTGATGCTAAAAAATGGATAGATTAGGTTATCGAATTTGAACTGACAAGATATAACCGATATAAATGAGTCAGAAACAATTTTTTTTAATCATTGGCCCAGCGATATTTTTTCTTTTATTGTTGCTTGGTACCCCGAAAGGTATTCCTCAACCTGCCTATTTGGTCTTAATCAGCACGATTTGGATAGCCATCTGGTGGGTGACAGAAGCGGTTCCGATTCCAATGGCATCTTTGCTACCGATGATTCTATATCCGCTCATGGGGATAATGTCGATGAATGATGTAGTTGCTCCATTTGCTAAACCTATTATTTTTCTTTTTATTGGTGGATTTATCTTAGCCTTGGCGATGGAAAAATGGAATTTGCATCGACGGATTGCATTGTCCATTATAGCCAAAGTCGGGACTAATTTAGAACAAATTGTAGGTGGATTTATAATCGCAACAGGCTTTTTGTCTATGTGGATTTCGAATACAGCAACCACGATGATGATGATACCCATTGCATTTTCTGTCATTCAACAATTTGATAGTTTAGAAGATAATAAAAAGGATAGAATAGCGGGATTTGGTAAAGCCTTATTATTGTCTATTGCATATGCTGCTTCCATTGGAGGGATGGCTACCTTAGTCGGCACACCCACTAACTTGATTTTTGCAGAAGCAGTACGAGATTTATATCAAGTAGAGATTCCATTTGACCAATGGTTTCTTTTCGGTTTACCTATTTCTTTAATCTTACTGGTCGTTTGTTGGTGGCATATTGCTCGGAATAAGTTTCAGTTGCATAAAGTGCAAATAGCTGGTAATAAGGATGTTATAAAACAGCAATTAACTGCTTTGGGCAAGATGTCAGGAGAAGAAAAATGGGTGCTTGCTATATTTGGTATTGTAGCATTTTCATGGATAGGAAGACGATATTTATTAAACCCCTTTATTCCTGCCATCAATGATACCCATATCGCTTTGATTGGTGCATTGGCTTTATTCATGATTCCAGCACCTAATAAAAAAGGCGAACAATTGATGGATTGGGAGACTGCTTTAAAATTGCCTTGGGGTATTTTATTGTTGTTCGGAGGAGCCTTTGCAGTAGCAGCAGGATTTGAAAAGTCGGGTTTGACAACTTGGTTGGGTGAGCAGTTGAGTTTACTGAATTTTGTGCCTTATTGGGTCATTCTACTAGTAATTGTAACTGTCGTTAATTTCCTGACCGAAATAACGCAAAACATGGCGACCTGTACCTTAATGATGCCTGTATTGGCAGGTCTAGCTTTAGCGATAAATGTACATCCTTATGGCTTAATGGTAGCGACCTGTATTGCGGCATCTTGTGCATTTATGCTACCGTTTGCGACTGCACCAAATGCCATTGTTTTTGGTGCGGGACTTATCGAAATTAAGGATATGATAAGAGTTGGTTTTTTATTAAATTTATTTTCAATAGGCATTATCGTTTTATTGACTTATTTTTTATTGCCAATTATATGGGAAATAGATTTGACGGTTTTTCCAGATTGGATGAGGTAGACTAGACCTTTCTCTAATTTCTCATTTCCGCTTGCGGAATGGTCTCTACTCTCTACTCTTTATATAGATTAATAAAATCTAATACCTTTTGTTCGGGCATTTCACATGGTCTAAGTTGTTGACCTTGTTTGGTGAGATAAAAGTTGAAACTTATAAAATCCTTTCCCCCCATTTCTTGTGCAAATATTTTAGTACTTTTTCCCGCATTAAAATCTCTACGGGTCACCAAATACTTCTTACCCTTTAGCCAGATTTCAGAAGCCCCTAAAGGTATTTTTGCTATTTTGTCTAGTAAATTCATAAAGTCGAATAAAAAAAGAAATAATTATTAGAATTAGGAAGCAACTATTACTTTGGTATCGTACTAACTATAATAAGCAGCGTTGAGTAAACCAAAAACAAAGTTACAAACAATGAAAAAGAATTATCTATATCTATTTTTCCTATTGGCTATTTTTACCAACTGCGGTAAAGATAAAAATAAGCTAGTGGATAGAGATTTGGAAGTTTATGTAGATAGATTCTTTGAAGAGGCAGCTAAAAGAAATGTTGAAGTCTCAGATGATGACTTAGAAGTGGTCTTCAGAGATTTGACCGAAGAGGGCGTATGTGGATTAGGATATTTTAGATATTTAGGTACAGATTTAAGAAAGGTAGAAATCAGCCCAGACTTTTTTTGTTGGGAATTTCATGATGATTTGGCTAGAGAAAATTTAGTTTTTCACGAACTAGGACATGCTATTTTAAGAAGAACCCATGTAAATAATATACTTCCGATAGGCTTACCTGCCCAAATGATGTGTGATGGCAATAGTTGTGATGTTTTTTCTTATTATGATAAATACACCTTGGGAAAAAGGGCTTATTATTTAGATAAATTATTTAGGCTGAGTACGCCAACTCCTAATTGGGGAAAAATAAAAAAAGATGCTACCACCTTTTTTGAAGAAGATGTAGAGTCATCGGAGGTGAAAGGAACCTTAATGGCACCCAATGCCAATTTTACAGGAACTATTGCTGAAAATCCCTTAAACCAATCCAGAAGTATTAAGCTATCCAACACGGGGAAGTTTGAAAACAGCAAGCTTGGTGGATGGATTATCCAACTAGATAAGCCTGATATTCAAGAAGGCGTAGATTTGAAGTTTTCCACTCAAATTATTGCGGAAGATTTAAAAGGAGAGGGGATAAACCTTGTTCTTAGAACTTATTCAGGGGATACTACAGAAAGGGTAATCTCCTCCGCAACTTCCAAAAAACTAACTAATTTAAGCAATCTATCCTCTGTAACAGAAGCTCTCACCTTAGTTTATTATCCATCCAATGTTCAACAAATTGAAATTATTTTACAAATATTACCAAATACCTCAGGAACAGTGTATTTTGACGATTTGAACTTGAGTGTAATGGAATATTAATATGAAAAAAGATACTTACAAAACAATAGCAAGTCCTATAATCAGCGAAGAATTAAGAGTAAAAGGAAGCAAATTTATAGCATATGCTTTTTCCGTTAATACCCAAGCAGAATGGCAAAAGTGCTTGCTAGAGGTACAAAATCTACATCCTAAAGCAAGTCACTGGTGTTATGCCTATCGTTTAGGAATGGACGGGAATAATTATCGGGCGAATGATGACGGCGAACCCTCTGGAACTGCAGGAAAACCCATTCTTGGTAGAATTGATAGCTTTGGATTGGTGAATGTGATAGTGATAGTCGTTCGTTATTTTGGAGGTACCTTATTAGGTGCTTCAGGTTTGATTAGTTCTTATAAAGAATCGGCTGTTTTAGCTTTAAATAGTGCCAAAATAATTGAAAAAGTAGTAGCCGATATTTATGCTTTTACGTTTGATTACAGCATCATGAGTGAAGTAATGAATGCTATCAAGCGGCATAAAGTGGAAATGGTACACCAAGATTTTGGTAATATTGGTTTAGTACATATTGCTATCAGACAAAGTGAAGTGGAAGATAAATTACTGCATATGAAAGCGGCTATTGCAAAAGTACACTTAGAAATGGTAGCAGACCTGGAGGAAATTGAAGGCTTGACGATTGAATATGTAGAGACCAGGTGATGGGAAACGCGGATTGATTACAAAATCTTCTTTCTAAATTCTTTTTTCTCGGCAACTCGTCGCTTTTTTTCCAAACGTTTTTCTTTAACAGACCTAGGGACTTTTAATTTTTTTCTAACCTTTTTTTGTTCAAATGCTTTCTGGATAAGGTTAACTAGTTTTTTCAAGGCTGCTTTTTTATTGGTTTCAGCAGAGCGAGATTCTTGATTAACTAAAATTAGACACCCTTCTTTATTAATTCTATTTCTGAGTTTATCATAAAGTCTTTCCTTTTGTTGGTCCTCAAATAATTTGCTTTCATTGATAGGAAAGAGTAAGGTCGCCTTGGTTGCTAGACGGTTCACATTTTGTCCACCATTACCAGAACTAGAACTCATTTTGAATTTCACCTCTTTGGCAAGTATTATAGGGTCGATATGTATTTGATTATGACTCATTTATAGAGAATTCCTATTTTTTTTGTTTATTCCTTTTTAAGAACATATTTTTGTCAAAAAAGGTTCCAATGAGTTAATTAATAGGTAAATAAGCAACAATTTATCAAGGTCTGTGTTTCAAATTTTGAACCCTTTTGCAGTTAATTAAGAACCAAAAAATTATGAAAAAGAAGCGGGTAATAGTATGGTTTAGAGAAGACTTACGCTTGCACGATAACGAAGCATTAGCTGATGCATTGCGAACAAGTGAGGAAGTTATCCCTGTTTTTGTATTTGATGAAAGAGTGTTCAAAGGTAAATCAAAATATGGGTTTGCCAAAACAGGAAAGCATAGAGCACGTTTTATTATAGAAAGTATCGAAGACTTAAGAAATTCCTTAAAAGCGTTAGGTAGTAATTTAATCGTACGCGTTGGAAAACCGGAAGAAGTGCTTTTTGAACTGGCGCAAACCTTTAAAAGTGCATGGATTTTTTGTAACCGAGAGCGGACGACGGAAGAGGTCAGTGTTCAAGATAAGCTAGAAAAGAAGCTTTGGGAAATAGGTCAAGAAGTTCGGTATTCGAGAGGAAAAATGTTGTATTACACCGCCGATTTACCTTTTCCAGTCACTCACACGCCAGATATTTTCACCCATTTCAGAAAAGAAGTGGAGAAGTATATTCAAATTAGAGCACCTTTACCTACACCAGTCAAAGGCGATTTTGAGCCTTTATCAATAAGAATTGAGGAAGGAGAGATTCCAACTTTAGCAGATTTTGGACATGAGTTAGTAGAGAAAGACGAAAGAGCGGCCCTAGCATTTAAAGGAGGAGAAACAGAAGGTATAAAACGGCTACAATACTATTTATGGGAAACAGATTTAGTCAAGGATTATAAAGAGACTAGAAATGGATTGATTGGCAGTGATTATTCTTCAAAATTTTCTTCATGGTTAGCACATGGTTGTTTATCTCCAAAACAAATCTACCATGAACTTAAAAAATATGAAAAGGAGCGGATAAAAAATAAATCCACTTACTGGCTATTTTTTGAATTATTATGGCGAGATTTTTTCCGGTTAATGGGTAAAAAACATGGAAATGCTATTTTCAAAAAAGGAGGAACCATGTCGGATGATTCAGGAGTTGGAGAAGACAATCACCAATTATTGCATGTTTGGATGGAAGGTCGAACAGGAATTCCATTTATTGATGCCAATATGCGAGAATTGGCCTTGACAGGGTTTATGTCTAACCGTGGAAGACAAAATGTAGCTAGCTTTTTAGTGAAAGACCTCAATATTAATTGGCAAATGGGAGCAGATTATTTTGAATCTATGCTGATTGATTATGACCCTTGTAGTAATTGGGGCAACTGGAACTATATCGCTGGGGTAGGGAGTGACCCTAGAGAAAATAGATACTTCAATATTTTAAAACAAGCCCAACGGTACGATGGAAAAGGAGCATATGTAAAATTATGGTGTCCTGAATTAAATCATATACCCGTAGACAAGATACACCGACCAGATATTTTATCCGAAAAGGAGCAGACGGAATATACCTGTAAATTAGGTTTTGATTATCCAAAAGCGATGATTAAAACAGCTAAATGGCTATAATTATTCTATTAATTTATATTTTTAAGGGACCTGCTTACATTTAAAACGAGCTATAGGAAACTGTCTTTATCCTTACTTTTTAATAAGTCCCTTCCTCTATTTTAAAAAAAAAGAACAGAATCTGCCTAAAAACGGCGTCATAACTTTGACCTATCATTAAAATATCCTAATTTGCAGATGCGATGCAAAACATGACGTCCTATCACACCCTTCCCCCCTTACAATTATCAGTTTTGCACTTTTAAGCCTCCCCCCAATATTTAAAAGAGATAAAACAGACACATTAAAAATGAACAAGCAACACTTACTGTTGCAATGGAGCATATGCTTCCTTGCTTTTCTTACTAGTAGCCTATCCCTTTCTGCCCAATTAGAAGTTTCTGTAAATCAAGCCGATGCTATTTATAATGTCGGAGAAACAGCTTTCTTTCAAGCAAAAGCGACCTATTCAGGTTCCGCTACCTACGAAATTATCTATGATAATCAAGCACCTGTAATTGAATCAGGTACAATCAATCTGAATGGGAATCAGACCACAGCTATTCCTTATCGAGCAAATGAGCCGGGTGTTGCCATTTGTCGAGTAAATTTTAATGGGGTAGTGCGAGAAGCATCAGCGGCCTTTGCTCCGCTAGATATCAGTCCTTTAGAAGAAGAGCCAAGTGATTTTGATTCCTTTTGGCAATCTCAAAAGAATTTGAAGAACAGTTTACCAATGGACATGCAAATGTCATATAGTAGTGAGACTTCTTACCAAACAACTTATACTTTTTCCATAGCCAACATCGAGGGTAGAAGAACTTATGGATATATCTCTGTGCCTAAAGGGAGCGGACCATTTCCAGCATCTATTACCTTACCTCCCTACGGAACTTCTAGTTCAGTAGTTGGAGCAGATACCGAAAGTGCTGAAAAAGGAGGTATGATTGCAGTTTCTATTAGTATTCATAATAGACCTGTTAATCAAGATGACCCAAATGCTTACAAGCCAGATGACAATACAGATAAAAGCAAGTTCTATTATAGGTATGGATTGGTAGGAGCCATGCATGTAATTGATTATTTAGAAACAAGACCTGATTTTGATGGAAATGTTTGTGCAATGGGCGTAAGTCAAGGTGGAGGTTTATCAATTCTATTAGCAGGTATTGATGATAGAGTAAGTTTATTAATTAACTCTAATCCAACAATGGGACAACATGTTGGTTATAAGTATGATAGAGCCAGTGGTTTTCCTGCTTATTTATCAATTATAGATGACCAAAACCAAGGAAATGCTGCTGTTTTTAATTCTGCAGTAAATGCGACTAAATACTATGATGCAATGTTTCATGCTCGTAGATTTAAAGGCGCTTCTTTTTCATTAACAGGTTTAAAAGATTTAGTGGTTCCTTCGGCTACCGCTTTAGTTTCACACAATCAATTGCGAGGTTCAAAAGTGCTAATGATTTCTAAAGATGGCGGACATGACCACCCAAATGAATATTGGAATGGCCGATTTGAATTTATGCGTCGTCATTTTGCGGGTTCTAATAATCCACCTTTTCAGTTTGGAGCAACCAATAAAGGCTTTTTAGCAGATGCAGGAAATGACCAAACAGTTGGTACCTCTGCTAATTTGAATGGAAAGATATTTTATGATAACAGTGAATTAAACAATCTAGATGTCACTTGGAGAAAGGTTAGTGGACCAGGGAGTGTAAGTTTTTCAAATTCAGGTGGTTATAATACGTCCGCAAATTTTAGTTCCAACGGAACCTATGTTTTACAATTTGTTGGAAGAGACGATAGAAAATTAAATAATGAAGGAAAAATCTACTTCATCTCAGATGATATTCAAGTAACCGTTACTGGTGGTGGGAATCCTACCTATACGTTAAACTTAAGTTGTCCTTCAAACCAAAGCGTAGAAATTCCAGCTGGACAAAGCCAAACTACGGTTTCTTGGAGTAATCCTTCTGCTAGTTCAAATTGCGGTGGTGGTGCAAGCTCCTTCCAATTAGCAGGTCCTCAAAATGGAAGTTCCTTTTCAGAAGGAAATTATACGATAACTTATAGAGCAACAGATAATTGTGGCAATCAAGAAGATTGCAGCTTTACAGTAAATGTGACCCAAGAACAAGATGTAAGTTCTAATATCACTTTGAATTGTCCAGCTGATATTGTTGTAACCGCTTCTGCGGGTGATAATGCAATGACTGTAAGTTGGGCGGAGCCATCAGCGAGTACAACTTGTACCAATGGAGGGTCTACGGGAGGAGGAGATTGTTCTTCAACTTTCCAAAGTGGGTATGCTTATATGGGCACTTTTGAAAATAGTCAATTTTATTTATCGAATAATAGTGCAAATTGGCAAGATGCAAAGACTGCAGCTGAACAAGCAGGAGGAAGATTAGCGATTATTAATAATGCAGGAGAAAACGATTTTATCCAGCAGAATGTCAATAATGAGATTGTATTTATTGGGTTAAGTGATGATGGACAAGAAGGGAGTCTCCGTTGGGTAGATGGCACTTCCGTTAGTTATAGCAAATTTGTAAGTGGAGTAAATAACAGTGGCGATAATGACTATGTAACCCTATACCCATGGAATGGAGAATGGGACTTGAACGGTCAATTTGTTTCTAAAAAATATGTGTTAGAAATACCGTGTAGCGGCGGCGGTGGCGGTGGCAACGGTTTGACAGTTAATCAAACAGGTGGCGGCAGTAATGGAAGTAACTTTTCAGTAGGAACAACTACCGTTTCATATACAGCTACAGATAATTGTGGTAATAGTGCAAGTTGTAGTTTTAATGTCACAGTAAATGCTTCTGCTGCAAGTTTAAGTATTGATTGTCCAAGTGACCTTTCGGTTCAGATTCCAGCAGGACAATCTTCTACTTCTGTTTCATGGGCACAAGCGACAGCTAGTTCTAATTGTAATGGTGGTGCAACAGTAACGCAGATAGGCGGTAATGGAAACGGAAATCAATTTACACCTGGAAATTATACGATAACTTACAGAGCAACAGATAATTGTGGCAATGAAGAAACTTGCTCTTTCTCCGTAAATGTAACAAGTTCGCCTACGAATTTAAGTATAAACTGTCCTGGAAACAGCAATGTTGAAATTCCTGCTGGACAAACTCAAACTCAAATTAATTGGTCTACACCAACAGCGACAACGAGTTGTCCGAATGGCGCAACGGTTAATCAAATTGGCGGGACAGGTAACTTTAGCCAAGTAGGTGTAGGGACTTATAATATATCTTATGAAGCGACCGATAATTGTGGAAATAGAGAGACTTGTTCTTTTGCTATAACCGTAACTCAATCCCAAACGGCTTTAACCATTAATTGCCCTAATAATCAAACCATTGATATTCCGTCAGGTCAAACAACTGTGGTTTTGAATTGGGCAGACCCAACAGCTTCAACTAATTGTTCGGGAAATGCAAATATCAACCAAATTGGTGGAACGCCTAAGTTTAGTGTAGTAGGTGCGGGTACATACAATTTATCTTACGAAGCGACCGATAACTGTGGTAATCGAGAGACCTGTTCATTTAGTGTAACGGTCAATCAACCATCGGTTAGCACAAATGTTTCTATAGATTGTCCAAGTAGTCAAACCATACAATTGCCTCAAGGACAAACGGAAGTGGCGTTAAATTGGACAGACCCAACAGCAAGTTCTAATTGTAATGGTGGTGCGACCATCAACCAAATTGGAGGTGCTCCTAAATTTAGTGCCTTAGGAATTGGTACTTATTTCATTTCTTACGAAGCAACGGATAATTGTGGTAATCGAGACGTATGTGATTTTGTGGTCACCATTGAAGCAGGAGCAGTAAATGGAAGTGATATTTCTTTAAATTGCCCGAGTAACATTACGGTAGAAATAGCAGCAAATGAAAGTGCTACCAATGTTAATTGGTCGGCACCAAGTGCTTCTACGACTTGTACTACAGGAGGTAGTGGCGGTGGAGGGGATTGTTCCAGTACAAACATAAGTGGATATAGCTACATGGGAGAATTCCAAGGAAGTCAATATTATAAATCCAATGGCAACTTTAATTTTGATTTAGCAAGAGCCGATGCAAATGCTAAAGGAGGGAATATTGTAAAAATTACCAGTTCAGAAGAAAATGAATTTATTCGCCAAAATATTGGTTCAGATTTATGCATTATTGGTGTAAACGATGAGGAATCAGAAGGTACTTGGAAGTGGGCGGATGGCAGTAATGCTAGTTACTTAAACTTTCCTGCCAACCTTAATAATAATTTTAGCGCAGATTATGGAGTTATCAACTTCTGGAATGGAGAATGGGAACTGACAACTGACTTTATTTATAAAAAATATATTCTAGAAGTTCCATGTGGTGGTGGTTCAGGAGGTCCAAGTTCCGTAAACTTAAATCAAATTGCTGGCCCTTCAAATGGTAGCAGCTTCGGGGTTGGTACAACAACAATTACTTATCAGGCGACCGATGATTGCGGAAATTCAGAAACTTGTTCTTTCACCGTAACCGTTAATCAAGCAGACCCTATAGATAATAATAATGGTCGTCCTACAGCAGTGGTAAGTACGGCAAGTACTACTGTTTCGAATGATTTTATGGTGAGTATTGTTTTTAGTGAACCAGTAACTGGATTAAATGAATATGATTTAGCAATTACCAATGCCAATTGGTATAATTTTACGTCCTCGAATAACACTAATTTTACCATCATGATAGACCCAATCAATGCTGGTAATGTAAGTATCCAAGTACCTCAAAGTGTTGCATTTGATAGTGATATTCAAGGCAATGAGGCGTCTAATACAATCAATGTAAATTATGCACCAGGAGGTGGAACAGGACCAACACCTCCACCAACAAATGGTTCTTGTGTAATCGTGCCAAATTCGGTAGTTCTTGAGGATGGAAATACAGTAGGTGGTGCAGTTAATAATTTGATAAATGGGACTGGGTTGTCAGGTGGAAACGGCTTAGCTGCAGAACATGGAGGAGGACGTTTATATGATGGAGTTTGGTTAAATGATGGAACAGATGTTACCTTGAGGTTTGATTTGGGACAAGCTCAGACAGTTGATGGAGTAGCTATCTGGAATTATTCTTACCATACATGGAATGTTCTTAAGCGACGAGGAGCTAGAGATTTCCAAATATCAACTTCAAATGATGGCGTGAACTATACTGCAACAACTTTCTTCACGGCAAGACAGACCACTAGTAGAGGCGAAAATGAAGAAGTACAATTGTTCAACTTTTCTTCTGTAACCGCTAGGTATATTAGATTACGTATCTTAAATGCCCTAGATGATAGTTTTTATGTAGGTTTAGGAGAAGTTCGATTTATCAATAATTGTGCGGTAAATACCTCTAGAATAGAAGACTTAACTACAGATATTTCAGAGGTGCTACCAACTTTATCAGCAAGTAGTGCTGAGGTGGACGCTGCAGTTTTTCCAAATCCTTTTAGTAATAATTTTTATTTAGATATCAATGCAACTGCTCATTCATCAGCTACTATTCAGGTAATTAATGAAGTTGGGGCCATTGTATACAGACAAAAATTAGTCTTAATGGATAATGGACCTCTGGAAATAAATATAGCGGACCAAGCAGCAGGGATGTATTTTGTTCGAATCTTAGTTGATGAGGAATTCCCTATATTGAAAAAAATAATTAAAACAAATCGATAGGTTTTAAAAAATCTCATAAATAAAAAATAAAGTGCTTTTCTCCAAATGGAGGGAAGCACTTTTTTAATAGGTTGATGCCCAAATAACTAAATGTTAGGACAAAAATGTATGTATAAAAACTATATTGCCAAGGTAAACATATTCCGCAATTAGCCGTTTTTGAAAGTTAGATTTATTAATAATTTTTGTACTATTGTATACGAGACGGAATTTAATTACCTCATAATCATCAATTTATGGCTTTTAAAGACGAAACTTTAGACCTTTTTGAATTATCAGATAAAACGCTCACTAAACTAAATGATTTGGGTAAAGTCAAATTGAGTAATTTTGATTTATCCTTTCAGTTTTCTAAAGACAGTAATAAGCTGGATAACCAACTTAACTTTTACCTTTATATTTTTGAAGAAGAATTTGGAAAAACTATTTATGGTAAAAAGTATAATACTGTAGAGAAGATGATTAAGCTAATGATGAGTAATCTCAAGAATGAGTACATGTACAAGGATGTTAGAGAGGGCCTAGTCATGACAAAGGTAAAAAATTTAAAAAGCCAATTATACGAAACGATTAAAGCCGTAAAAGCTAAAATCGCAGAAAAAAATGACGGTTCAGAAAGAGGGGTGATGGTAGATATAGAAGAACAAAGAACCAACAAAAAAACGGAGAAAAATGGGATGCCATTTTTTAAATTAACCGCACAATGTAGACCTAAAAAGATTGATATTTCTATTCCTTTGGCAAGTAATGCTTCAGATTGGGAAAAAGATAGCATTTTAGAGGCAATTGCTGCCGAATTAAAATAGACTTATGACAAAGCAAGAAAAGGCCAATCAAATATTAGAAATATTAGAAGGTCTTTATCCAGAGACTCCAATCCCTTTAGATCACCAAAATTCTTATACTCTATTAGTTGCTGTTTTATTATCTGCGCAATGCACAGATGAAAGAGTCAATAAGGTTACGCCTTTTCTTTTTGAGAAAGCTAATAATCCTTATGACATGATAAAACTATCTGTCGAAGAAATAAAAGCCATTATTAGACCTTGTGGTTTATCTCCTCGAAAGTCAAAAGCCATCTTTGACCTTTCTCAAATGATTATCGACCTACATGATGGAGAAGTTCCGCAAAACTTTAAGGATTTGGAAGCGATGCCTGGTGTAGGGCATAAGACGGCTTCTGTCGTGATGTCTCAAGCCTTTGGGGTACCTGCCTTTGCAGTAGATACACACATTCATCGGTTAGCATGGAGATGGGGATTGACGACAGGCAAAAATGTTGAAAAAACAGAGAAAGACCTAAAACGGCTTTTTCCAAGAGAAAAATGGAATTCGCTGCACCTACAAATTATCTTTTTCGGTAGAGAATATTGTCCCGCTCGTGGACATAATCCACTCGACTGTCCAATCTGTAGTAAATACGGCAGAAGAAGTTATTTGAAAACATTCGAATAATTAGGCATCTTTTTTCAAAAATCTTAAAAATATTTTCAATAATAGTGACTTTATAGAGAAAACCCTGTCTTAAGAATGTATTTAAATTTAAAAGGAATCAACTTCTCATAAAGATTTGGTTTTTTGGGGTTTTTTTAAGGATTTTCTATTCACTAGAAGTCCTTTTTTTTATGCCTTAATTAAGCCTTTTTCTTAAAGACACTTTTTAGACATGCTCTTATATCCCTTTTGATACGATCTATTTACCAATAGAATAATTTAAAGAAAAAGTATAATTTGTATTCGAAAATTGTGACTTGGTAAAAGAAGTATCGTCTTAAGGATGTATTTAAATTTGAAAGGAATCAACTTCTCATAAAGATTTGGTTTTTTGGGGTTTTTTTAAGGGCTTACCATTTATTGGAAGCCCTTTTTTATGTTTGAAGGTGTTTTTTACTTTACAGAAGCTCTTTTATATGGCCTTGGAGTAAAATAGTGTGTTAACTAAATTTGATATTTTAAAAAAAATCAAATTTTAGCTATTAGAATTGTGACTTAGTTTAGGAAGTGTCGTCTTAAGAGTGTAATTAAATTTGAAATGAATTAATTTCTCATAAAGATTTGGTTTTTTGGGGTTTTTTAAGGGCTTACCATTTATTGGAAGCCCTTTTTTTATGCCCATAATTACGCTTTATTTCTTCAAATGTGCCTTCCCAATTTTAAATAGAAAAGGTTGCCCTAAATAGTATTCAAACTTATTCTTTTCTATAACTATTTTATCAAAATAAATAGCATTTTCGTAAGTAAGCGAATCAAAGTGACTTTGCAATTTTTGGTTCTTTAAATTTTTAATCCAGTATGTTTTAGCATTATTTTCTTGGTCAAAAATGGTTAGACGGAATTGTTTGATATTTAATTGGGTTTTGTTTTGCCAAAGAGATAAATTTCCTTTTTTTGACTTAAACGAAGCCAGCGGAATATTATCCCCATCAGGGCTAGCCATAAATTGGCCAAGTCGTAATTGTAAAGATTTAGGTAGGTAGTCGGTATATTCTGGCAAAGTCAAAGTTTCTGTTGAAGGGTAGGAGGAAGGCAAGGTTAATATTTTCTCCAAATCTTTTTCATTTTTTTCATCTATAGTACTATTAGTCGTTTTGAAATTAGGAATATGAATAATTTTTGTTTGACCATCGTTTTTGTAATAGTTCAAAAACCGTTTATTGCTCGTGGTATCGATTCGAAGAATAATTGGTCCTACTAGGGGCTCTAACAGTTGAAAGTCCATTAGTATTAGTGGACGTTGGTTCACAATAGCAGGGGCTTCATATGGAGCATTTTCGTCTATAATAAAAGCAAATCCGATATACGAACGATTATTGATGTGGATAGTTAAATTAGTTTGATGCTTAACATTGTTGATTATTTTTTGAATATGTACTTCGGATAATTTCTTTAGGTCTTTGGCGGTAAGTTTTAAAATAAAATCATTGGCACTTGCTTGTTCTTTAGCCTCTTCGATAGGAACACCTTTTGCTATCAATTTATAGACATAATTACTGGAGTTCTTAAAAGCAAAAGTTAGTATCTTAATATCGGAATAAATTTCCTTATTTTTTTGATATAAAAATATTCTTTCTTTAAGGGAGCTAATCAAATCATTCAGTGGGATATAGGCTGGAGGTAAGGGCGACCAACTAATCAACTTTCCTTCTATCCCTTTTGTAGGGATTTTGGACACTGGAATGCTTACTTGCCCCCAATGTAGTATTGCTGATGTATCTAAATTTATTTCCACTACTTCCTTTTCTTGACCAAATAAATTGAGAGTGGACATCTGAAAAAGCAGAAAAACTAGAATAAGCGGTGTTGATTTCATCTAGCAAATTTTTAAGTAGATAATTAATTGGTAGGGAAAATACATTTTATTCTTATGCTTTTGAGTGTTTTTTATAAGAATTTCAATACCTATCTCTTTCACCTGACTTATCCGTTGGCAACTATCCGCTGGCATCCATTTTAGTTTTGCCAACGGATAGATTATTAATTTTACTTTTCCTACCCCCTTAATCTTTTGATGAAAATTTGCTATTGGATATGGTGCTGTCTAATTAGATTATAGAAATCGATGCGTTTTTTACTGAAGTTTAGCTCAATTCTCTCTTAAAATCAAAACCCTAAGGGTATCTTTCCTGTTCAAAGAATAAATAAAAAATTTAAATGCAAGACCTTATCCAATTTTTTAAAGCGCGGTTACAAAAGGAATTACCCCACAGTAATATTCAAAACGAAGACCTTGACCCGAAATTATTAAAGTTATTATTGGAAGAGGAGCGCAATGCAAAAGCCCAATTTAAAAAGACCCCTCCAAGAATTTGTGCAGTGATGATAGCGATGTATCCGCATGAAGGAGACATCTATTTGCCAATGATGTTACGCCCTACCAAAAGTCGAGCACACCCAGGACAAATTTCCTTTCCGGGCGGGAAGAAAGAAGACCAAGACCAAGATTTAGTAGATACCGCCCGAAGAGAAATGCAAGAAGAAGTAGGCGTATTAGTTCCTCGTGAAAATGTGATAGGTTCCTTAACTTCTGTTTACATTCCACCAAGTAATTCATTAGTTACGCCTATTTTAGGTTTTTTAGAGGAGAAACCAGAATATACGATTGAGCCTGATGAAGTCGAAAGAGCCTTAGATATTTCAATAAAAGATTTAGCGGACCCTAACAATAGGAAAGCCAAAAAGGTAATTTTAACCAATGGCGATTATTTTGAAATGCCTGCCTTTGCAGTCAGTGATGTATTTATTTGGGGCGGCACTGCCCGAATGATACAAGAGTTAAATCGACTGTTAGAAGAGAAAGCTTTAATTTAAATTGTCACCTACCTTCACTAGTCTTAAAAAATCGGGATAGTCTCAGACAAATTCTTCCTTTTATTACTTACTTCCGTTGAAAATAGTGATTTTTGCAATTCACGAAGAAATCATTCAATGAAACGACTACTGTTCCTATTTTCCATCCTATTGGTTTTCCATTTAAGCGCCTTAACTCAAAGCGGCACTCTTAGAGGCAATGTATTTGACGCAGATACAGGCGAACCAATTATTTACTGTAACCTTCAATTACAAGATACCAATTTAGGCGGAACTACAGATTTTGATGGTTTTTTTACCTTAACTAACATTCCAGTTGGAGCATACCGATTAGTTGCGACCTATATTGGGTACGATAGTATTTCCGTAAGCATTACGATTAAAGAAAATCAAATTGATTATCAAAGAATCAATCTCCAACCCAATAGTATTCAATTAAGTACGGTCGATGTATCTGCACGAAAAGAAAAAGCAAGGTCAGAGGTGCAGGTCTCTGCTTTGACCGTTACCCCACAGCAAATAACTTCTTTGCCGTCGATTGGTGGGCAAGCAGATATAGCACAATATTTACCCGTTTTACCCGGTATTATTTTTACAGGAGACCAAGGTGGTCAATTGTATATTCGTGGTGGCTCGCCCATTCAGAATAAGATATTATTGGATGGTATGACTATTTATAATCCATTTCATTCTTTGGGTTTTTTCTCTGTTTTTGAAACGGAAACGATTCGTTCGGTGGATGTGTTAACAGGTGGATTTAATGCAGAACATGGTGGTAGAGTATCCGCAGTGGTAGATATCAAAACTAGAGAAGGGAATAAAAAACGATTTGGTGGGACGGTGTCCGCCAACCCTTTTCAAGGAAAAGTGTTACTGGAAGGACCCATTGTTAAATTAGATGAAAAGAAAGGTAATAGCTTGTCCTTTCTGGTAACAGGCAAACACGCTTATATTGATAAAACTTCCCCTAATTTATACCCTTATGCAGTGGAAAACGATAGTTTGGGCTTACCCTTTAATTTTACAGATTTATACGGTAAAGTATCTTTCGTAGGGGCCAATGGCAGTAAAATTAACTTTTTTGGGTTTAATTTTAAGGATAGAGTCAACTTTGAAGGTTTAGCCAATTTAGATTGGAACACTGTTGGTGCAGGTTTACAATTTAAGCTAATTCCTAATAATTCTTCCTCAATTATCAATGGTAATTTTTCTTTTTCTGATTATGATATTGGTTTAGTGGAATCAGACGATAAACCAAGAACCAGTGGTATTACAAGCTTTAATGCAGGCTTAAATTTCACCTACTTCGGCAATAATAGCCAAGCCAATTATGGTTTTGAAATCAATGGGTTTAGAACGGCTTTTGAGTTTATTAATTTTTTAGATTTAACCATCGAACAGTTTGAAAATACGACTGAATTAGCAGGCTTCGTAAAGTTCAAAAAGAAGTTCGGTAACTTAATTATTGAACCAGGTATCAGAGCACAATTTTATGCTACCCTAAATAATTTTTCCTTTGAACCAAGACTTGGTTTAAAGTATAATATCAATGAAGATTTACGGTTTAAAATAGCAGGTGGATTATATTCTCAAAACTTAATTAGTACGGTCAATGAAAGAGATATTGTCAATTTATTTGTGGGGTTTTTAAGTGGCCCAGACGAAAGTATCTTTAAACCAGGAACAGGGGAAAGAACGGACGACCGTTTGCAAAAAGCCAATCATATAATTGCAGGTTTAGAAATTGATGTTGGTAAAAATGTGGAATTAAATATAGAACCCTACTTAAAAGATTTTAGCCAACTCATCAACTTAAATAGAAATAAACTAACGCCACAAGAATCAGATTATGCAGTGGAAACGGGGGAGGCTTATGGCGTTGATTTTTCTGTGAAATATGAAACCCCAGCGTTGTATTTATGGGGAACCTACAGTTGGGGAAATGTGAATAGAGACGATGGCCAACAAGTCTATCCAACCATCTTTGACCGACGACATAATATCAATTTATTAGGAACTTATAAATTTGGTGCAGACCAAAGTTGGGAGGCAAGTGTTCGTTGGAATATGGGGTCAGGTTTTCCTTTTACCTTAACCCAAGGATTTTATACCTATAATACCTTTGAAAACGGCATTAGTACGGATGTCTTGACGGATAATCCAGATTTGGGGATTATCTATGATGAAAATAGAAACGGCGGTAGATTGCCTTATTATCATCGGTTGGATGCCTCGGTAAAAAAGACTCTTGTCTTCTCTAAGTATGCCAAATTAGAATTAGTAGCGAGTGTTACCAATGCGTATAATAGAGAAAATATATTCTTCTTTGATAGGGTACGGTATGATAGGCAAAACCAGTTGCCCATTTTACCAAGCTTGGGGGTTACTTTTTCTTTTTAGTGGGTTAATAGCTATTTATTCAGAGTAGGTCTAAAAATTTATGTAATTGATAATCAATCAGTTATATCAAACCTTTGCTAAAATTTTGAAAGTTTAGTAAACGTCATTACTTGATTCTCAAGATTGAAATCCTAGTCCTAATTCGTATATTGAGTAATTTTATATTAGGTACAAGCTTACCAGGTTTTACTATCCACTACCTCGGCATTATCGTAACAATCACTCGTTTATATCTTGATAAACGAGGGGTTCCTCTAT